>CAIRBC010000212.1 GCA_903876685.1 uncultured Nitrosomonadales bacterium
ACAGCACCGCTGGCAAAGCCCAGTTTTTCCTGTAATTTCTGTTTGAGCAAATCTTCTTGCGCCTCAAATTCCTCACGCTGCTGACGAAACGACTAATATTCGCCGAACAGCTTGTTCATATCAGGATCGTCACGACAATCGAGCGCATCCCCACGATCAGACGGTTACATACTACCCAGTGCTCTGCCGCTGGATTTACTGCCATCGGCGGTATATCATCCAGCACGTATTGCCAAAACTGAGCTTCACGTTGGATCAAATCAGCTATTTTCGCTACATCCCGAACCTTCCGATACACATGAAAATCTTGACCACCAATCAGTACAGCAGCATCACATCACACCTTGCCTGTGACTGCGAGTCGATGCAGCACTTGGCATTGATAAGAGTTTGGCACGCCTTCTTCCCAAAAATTTGCTGAATTTACACCTGCAGTTTTGACTTCCAGAATGCCGTTTCCATCTGTAGGATGCTGCTCGACACGATCCAGATTAGCCAGCATGAACTTCTGCTCAGCATGCTGGCGTACCGCCTTATGCCGCCTGACTTTTACGCAGCTTCTTTTTGCATAAACCGTGGCGATGGTACGCTCAAGCGTGGTTCCCCAGATGACTGCCAAAGACAACAGTATCTTCTGTGCAGGATATACTGGCGTCAGCTCAGGCAGCGCCAAGGGGTTGATCCGCATCGTATCAAACAGGCTGATTTATTTGCTAACGAAGCTGTGCCGGGAATGCAGTCCTCCAGCATACTTGAGGATGCCGACTAAAATGGGCTGGCATCCAGGTTAATTTCATTTCAGACACCCATGAATCCTTAAAATCATCCTCATTTATTGGATAAAAAAATTGGTTATATGAACAGTACAAAATACAAAATTGTAGCGTATTGAAACCAGGCCGACCCCTTCAATTCATATTACAAAGTATATAAATTATTGACGGTATCTTTTTCACTCTGTATACTTTTGTACATGAAAAGCATAATTCAAATTCACTGCAATGGTACTTGGCACGACGCTGCACTGATTGAGTCAGGCGGGCGTGATCGCTGCACATTCGAATATTTGCCAGAGTATGTGTTCGGTGATATTTGCCAGCCTGTATCGCTGACACTCCCGGTATCGATGGGAACCAGGCAGTCGATGGGTAGTTGCTTGCCATTTTTGCTAGACATGGTGCCGCAAGGCAATGGTCGCCACTATCTTGTACAGCAGTTGGGTTTGACTGATACCGATAGTCTTATCATGCCACTTATTCAGCACGGTGCAGTTAACCCTGTTGGAAGGCTGAGACTGGATACTGCTGTAGCCTTCGCGAATAGCATCAATGAGGATGATATTTCTTTGCAACGTGGCTTTACTTTTGATGAGATCGTGGAACGTAAAGATGACTTCATAGAAAATCTATCCAGGCATGGCATGCTTGGGGCTGGAACAACAGGCTTGCAAGGTGCGTCCGCGAAATTCATGATGGTTAAAAGCAATGCAGATTTATGGTTCATCGATTCGTTTGCGAAAGAGTCTGAAATTAGTTCCCACTGGCTCTTGAAATTGCCTCGTGGCAGGCATGAAACAGATCAAGTCATTTTAAAAAATGAGGCGGCGTACCTAAAGGTCGCACGTCTTTGCGGGTTAAGATCGCATGGCGAAACCTTTCACCGGGATGGGATGTTGTTTGTGCCTCGGTTCGACCGGGAAATGGTGAATGGTTCAGTGGTGCGATTACATCAGGAAAGCCTCGCCTCTCTCGCTGGCCATCGTTCGTTTGGTATTCGTCCTAATCATTATGATCTGATCAATGCTTTTTTACCTTTTGTAACCGATCCAGTTAATGAGGTCATTGAGTACATTAAACGTGACTTATTGAACCTGGCTATTCGCAATCCAGACAATCATGCGCGTAATACTGCTATTCAGCAATTACCGAATGGCACGGTACAGTTGACACCAGTTTTTGATATTGCACCCATGTTCATGGATCGGGAGATGATCGCACGGTCTAGTAGATGGCTGACCAAACGCGGTGAAATTATTAATAACTTTAGCAATGTCATCGAAGAATTACCGCTAAAAAGTGATGAAATAGAAACAGTCCTGCTTTCGATCAAATCATTCTCAAAAGTGGTTGAAAATTTGCCGTTTACTATGGAAGAATGTGGTGTAGATACCAGCATAATTGAACGTTGCAGCCGATCAATAAATCAGGTTTTCGAGTCTATTAATAATGGATGCAGCATCGAAGAAAGTGAGTGGCGCGCTCATGGATAAAAGATTGAAAGCTGGCGACAAAGAATTTGAAAGAAAGTTGGTGAATGAATTCTTTGAAAAATTCGCTGAAGGCAAAATTAACATACGTGAGGCTACCAAGGCGATGAGACGAATCAGTCGTTTAACTCAACCTGAATTTGCCAGGCATCGAGGTGTTTCATTGCCCACGTTGCGTAAAATTGAAACAGGCAGTGGCTCCACCAATGTAGAGACGTTGAATAAAATCGGTGATATA
>CAIRBC010000213.1 GCA_903876685.1 uncultured Nitrosomonadales bacterium
ATCGTGTGGTTCTCCTAACCCACATAATGCGCTGCAAAATCCGCTCAGATAAAGATTAAAACCGAATTTGAAATTTAAAATTACTGAAAGAAAAAACAGAAGAAAAGCCAGATTTTTGATAAAAATTAGGGGAAAAATCAGAAGAAAAAAGCAAAAAGGAAAAACGAAGAAAAGGCACTTTCAATTCGCCAGATTCCAGGCACATTCAGAATGCTGGCCACAGGTAATGCAAATCACCTCCCCCTGCGCACTCTATCGCAATTTTTCGCATATAATTAAGCTAGAGTACCAGTAGATACTAGGAACCATAATGAATCAATTGAAAATTATCCTGTTAATGTTTTGTGGTCTGTTGTTGTCGATAGCAGCTGTTGCCAAGGATGGGCGTAATTTGGCTGTAAAAGAAAGCAGCAGTGCTGGCAAGCGTATCGCACTGGTAATCGGCAATGGAAATTATCAGGCAGATAACTTGCCCAAACTCGCCAATCCAACCCACGATGCTGAAGATATAGCCAAAGTTTTGCGAGGATTTGGTTTTGAAGTCATCCAAAAGAAGGATCTCAGCAAGGAAGAGATGGATACGGCCATCACCGATTTTGGTCGCAAGATAAGCGATAGCGATGCAGCACTGTTCTATTTTGCAGGACACGGCCTGCAGTTAAAGGGTCGAAACTACCTCATGCCGGTCAATGCCAAAATTGAGTCTGAAGCGCGAGTGCCGTATGAGAGCATAGATGTAAACCTGATACTCGATGAAATGGACAACGGTAAAAGCCGTGCCAACATTGTCATGCTCGATGCCTGCCGCAACAACCCAATCAGTGGAAAATTCAGGACTGGAACAACGCGCGGGTTGGCAGCCATCAGTAGTCCGCCGCAAGGCACGGTGATTGTGTACGCCACCGATCCTGGCAATGTTGCTGCCGATGGTGCCGGGCGCAACGGCTTGTTCACAGCAGGATTGTTGACCGCTTTCAAGGGCAATGACCTAAGTCTGCATGGGGTGCTGGTACGCACCAGCAAGGAAGTGGAGGTGGCTAGTGATAAAAAACAAACGCCTTATATAAATGGCCCCGCCATTTTGCAAGAGGAGTTTCATTTTGACCAGGGTACACAACAGGCGAGTTTGGAATCTATCCCGGTTCCGAGCACAATAAAAAAGGAAATTGAGATAGAACAGGAATCCTGGGAAAGTGTACGCGATAGCGGGAATATCGAGGCGATTCAGGAGTATGTGAAGCAATACCCCAAAGGCCGGTTTGTAGGGCAGGCGCGGATACTGATCACTACGCTGAAAAAGGTTCCTCAGAAAAACGTTGAATCTGCAGCCACGCATGATGGATTGCCACTTAGTATGGACAATGAGACAGCGTTATGGACAGAAGCGCAGAAGGGCAACAGTCGCGAGGATTATCAGGCGTATTTGGGTCAATATCCGAAGGGAAAGTATGTGGCATTGGCGAAGGCACGGCTGAAGAAGTTTGAGGATGAAGTGGCCAAGCAGGCGAAACAGGAGCGTGAAGCAATCGCATTGCAGGTCTCGCAGGCGAAGGCAGAAGCGCTGAAGCAGGAGCAGGATGCGTGGGAAAGTGCCAGTGGCATAGCCAGTCTGGAGAGCTATCAGGGATATTTGAATGACTATCCGAATGGACGTTTTGCGACGTTAGCGCAGGGTCGAGTAGCGAAGCTGCAAAAGGAAGCGAGCCAGCAGGCGGAGCAACAAAGTGCCTGGTCAAAGGCGAACGGCATTGCGAGTATTGCGAGCTATCAAAGCTATATAAACGATTATCCCAATGGCCAGTATGCCAGGTTGGCGCAAGAGCGTATTGTCAAACTACAGGAGAGCCAGCAAGCGGCACTACAGGCAGCAGCCCGGCAGAAGCAGCTTGAAGAAGAGGCTGCACAAGCAGCACGTCGTGAGCAAGCAGCTCGACTTGAGCAAGCGGAACGACAGAGACAGCAGGCGGCGATTGCAGCGATCAGCCCGGTTATGTTGCGGATTCCCGGCAAGAATTACGAGTTGGGTAAATACCATGTCACGCGCGGCGAGTTTGCGAAATTCGTCAGCGATACCCGCTATGATGCAGGAATTTCCTGCTGGGTTTGGATTGGCAAATGGGAACAGCAAAGCGGAAGAAGCTGGCGAGATCCGGGTTTTGCTCAGGAGGACAATCACCCGGTGGCCTGTGTCAACTGGAATGATGCGCAAGCCTATGTAGACTGGTTGTCGAAGAAAACAGGGCGTCAATACCGGTTGCCTGTAGAGGAAGAATGGGAATATGCGTGTCAGGGAGGCAGCAAGACCGAATATTGCGGCGGGGATAATCTGGATGCAGTGGGTTGGTATTGGGATAATAGCGGCAAACATACGCATCCGGTTGGACAGAAGCAGGCGAATGGCTACGGGCTTTATGATATGACGGGAAATGTGTTGCAATGAATGGAAAATAAATATGACAACGAACTCGATGGGCGCGCGCTTCGCGGCGGTTCGTGGTACGGCAATGCGATCAACTCGCGGGCTGCCTTCCGCCTCAGCGGCAACCCCGCGGGCCGGGACCACGGCATCGGTTTTCGGGTTGCGAGAACGCTCCCGTAGGGAGCTTAGTGCTTGCTGCTTTACCCCTTTACCCCTTGAAAAGCTGAAGCGAACGGAGGAATAGAGAATGGGTCTTAGAGGGGGTTTGGGGGCACAGCCCCCAATTGCGAAATTTTTAAAAAAATGGATTTAATATGACTGAGGCAGATCGTGCGAGGGCGAATGGTCCTGCATTGGAGAAAATGTACCAATTCCTGCTGTGGCTGGTGCCTACGGTAGATAAGATGCCACGCGCACAAAAATTTACGCTGGGAGATCGTATCCAGCACGTATTGTCAAGACCTGACCCCAGCCTTTTGTTGGCTAAATAGTATGCTGTGTAGCAGTGGTTGGTCGGGCACATCTTTTCGTGCCTGACATTTTAATATTGCAATAAATGGTCTTCAGACCTCCAGGTAGCGACCCAAAAATCACATATTTTTTGGACAATTTTCAATCCAATCGTAGGGTGCGCTTGCGCACCATTTGCGATTCATCAAACTATTTTCAAAGGCGGAGTTAGCCGACAAGCAATTGCGCAACGGAGCTATCCGGCATGGCTATCTGGAAAATGGTTACGCCATTATCATGATTGCCTGTCAGATAGGAATACATCATTCAACCGTGAGCAAAATAGTCAAAGGGGTGAGATAAAACCGTATTGTCAAGACCTGACCCCAGCCTTGCCAATGCGTAACGTGCGCTCGTCATTCACCCAGGCAAAAACAATCACTTTTAGCTTAGTGTCGTAGCGAAAGAACAACCTGAACCGGCGTCCAATTTTAGCTCTGCGCCAATGGCGATAAGCTGTATCCATCGTATTGCCCTGACGATATTCTTCGCGGGATGGGTAGCTTGGTACAGTTTCAAAAATCAACTGGCTTAGAGCGCGAAATAGTTTAACATTGGCATTGGTCTCAAATCCTTGTGGATCAGAGGCTTCGGCTCGGACTGAAGCTTCTTTCAGTTTTTGAAGTTGCTCAATCAGAAAAGCATGAAACAGCAACGACCAACCATGGCGCTGCATTACAGAGCAACTTCGCCGACGATATCTTCATCAAGATCAATGGCATGGTGCAGGTTTGCCAGCATCGCCTGACTCAAGTTGTCCGGCAAGGTATATAAATGCTTTCCTGACTTGATATCATTTTCCAAGAGAACCAGGAAAGCTCCAATGGCGGGATCTTCGTGTTCTTCATCGGCACGGGTCACAACAACATCGGTACCACGAAGGTCAAAGGCCACCCGGTCCCCAACCGCAGCGCCTAATGCCTGTCGGATTGGTTTTGGCAGCGTTATCTGGCCTTTAGATGTAATAGTAGCTATTTCATGAATGTGTGGCATAAGAGTCTCCTTGCAAGATTGGATGGTAAGGAAATATTCTTACCGCGTCAAGAGGAAATAATTTTGCGTAAATTTCTGATGCAGAAGGGCAATTGCAGAATAAAGCAAGATGACGCTCAATACTTTTACTCTGCTTCTCCCGTTGAACTGCAATAAATTTACTTTTATTTTCAACACAATTACTGATTAAAACTCATCTCTGGAGCTGAATCTGTATTTTCATGTAAAATGTGCCATATGAAATCAACTGTTTATATTGAAACCTCAGTGATCAGCTATCTTTCCGCTCGGATGAGCCGTGATCTGGTTGTTGCTGGTCACCAACAGATTACCCAGGAATGGTGGGAGGTACGTGACGATTGGGATCTATACGCCTCGCGCTTGGTTGTTGTGGAGGCAATGAGAGGTGACCCCGATGCTTCGGCACGTCGCTTGGAACAATTGCGCGGCATTCCTCATCTGGCAATGGTTCCACATGTTGAAATTCTGGTAGCTGGGCTGATTAAAGCTGCAGCTCTACCGGAGAAAGCCGTAGAAGATGCTTTTCACATCGCGCTTGCCTCTGTTCACGGTATGGATTTTCTACTCACTTGGAACTGCAAACATATTGCAAATGCGATTAAGCGGGGTGTTATTGAGCACGTGTGTGAAATGGCTGGTTATGCAATGCCGGTAATTTGCACACCTGAAGAATTGCTTGGAGACAAAAATGTGGATTGATCCGATTATTGAAGAATTACACGCGCAACGCAGGGAGCATGCCAGCCAGTTTGGTTTTGACCCGCACAAGATTTACGCTGAACTGCGGAAACTGGATGAATCACAGTCTCCGGTCGGTAATGCCCCCCTTGTAACGCTGCCACCGAAATCACCCAAGCAAGCGTTGAAGGCCGCATAACTTTATTTGGCATAGCATGGATGTGACGGACGCCAATGCTCTGAACCCACTCCTAATATGTTTTATCACTCTCAAATGAAGATACTGAGGTTAACTTCAATCGCAACCCCGTCATAAATTATCTTCATTGATATGCGTGATTAAACTCAATAAATCAAATAGTTGAGGAAATTAACAAAGATTCAAAGGGAAGATTTTTACTCGCATTTCGGCTGACTTCCGCAGTAA
>CAIRBC010000214.1 GCA_903876685.1 uncultured Nitrosomonadales bacterium
ATCGCGTTCAATCGCGATGAAGCCAAAATCACCGTGTTGGGTGTACCTGACAAACCAGGCATCGCTTTCCAGATCCTGGGTCCGGTTTCTGAAGCCAATATCGATGTCGACATGATTATTCAAAATGTAGGCGTAGATGGTACGACAGACTTTTCGTTTACCGTACATCGCAATGAATTCCTCAAGACCATGGACATCCTGAAGAATAAAGTGCAACCGCACATCGGTGCACGCGCCGTCATTGGAGATAACAAGGCTGCCAAGGTTTCTGTGGTGGGTGTCGGAATGCGCTCACATGTGGGTGTCGCCAGCACCATGTTCCGCACACTGGCAGATGAAGGAATTAATATTCAGATGATTTCTACTTCAGAGATCAAGATCTCCGTCGTTATCGAAGAAAAATATCTGGAACTGGCCGTGCGCGTCTTGCACAAAGTCTTTGGCCTGGATAAAGAAGAAGTATAACTCCACAAAAGACGACCGCTTGCTGGCGAACAATCTCTTCAGCAAGCGGTCATTTACACTAGCAAGTCCGGGCAATTTACACTAGCAAGTCCGGGGGAAATTCCAGAACCTCATTCCAATACCTGCTTCAAATCCTTTAACCCCAGTCACTTCCACCACCGTCAGAGCTATCTGCCACGTTGGAGTTATCACTCCACGATGAATTGTCGGCTATGCCAAAATCATTCCCGCCCATGTCGTTACTGGAGGTATTTCCCCAGGTGTCTGCTACCGGTGTCGCCGGAGCTGCATTGTGCCCGCCGCCATCCATGAAACGATGCGCCAGTGCTTCACCCGCGACGATACCCACCCCCACCGCAGCGCCCGTGGCAAGTCCCCCCATGATTCCACTCCCTATCCCGCCACCGGCAGCTCCCATCGGAGCCATGCCACCACCCATTCCTCCACCATAATTGGGCTGCATCGGTACCGGCGCGGTATTTTGCATACCCGGTTGATAGTTTCCAGGTTGATAACTTCTTTGCATCGTTGCCGCAGGGCTGCGAGAGCGCATGAAGAAAAATATGATTGCGATTGCGCCTGCACCGAGCAGCAACAATCCCCAAGGGAAGTTATTTGATGCTGCAGGCTGGCTGACAGACATGGGATTAACCGAAGCTGGGCTGAGATGATTCGCTGCAGCAATCCGGTTTCTTAAATCCTGCACGGCTTGCGAATTGGCGAAGGATAAATCCGGCTTCAAGCGCTCGGCATTGTTCAGCTCAGCCTGTGCTTTAGTCATTTGACCCTGTTTTGCCGATAATTCCGCAACCACAAAGTGTGCTTTTGCACTATTCGGATGGTCTTTAAGCACTTGCTCCATCATCCTTTGCGCTTCGTCCAATCTGCCAGCCTGTGCTACCTTGTAGACTTGATCCAGCGTAGGGGAGTTATCTGCAAATGCGCTTCCAGCCAGTAAAAGTATTGCTACCCATATAACCATCAAACCATTTTTTAACATTTGAACATGCTCCGTAAAGTGACAGGTCGGAATATAGGGGCAAGTGCCGTTTAATTCAAGAGCCGAAGGGGATTAAGTGTAAACCTCGGGTTAGGTCGCAAAAAACGCGCAAACCCGATCTACCTATAATGCCTTGATAGTATTTAAACACTAGTTGCGTACATGATCCGGCAGGGTAATGTTGACTTCCAGTACTTCGTATTCTCCGTGCTTTTCACATTGCACCTTGATCAGTTCCCGATCTACCTGTATATACTTTGCAATTACCGCCAGCAACTCTTCCTTTAGCGCAGGCATGTAATCCGGGGCTTTTGAACCTCGCCCCGCACGCTCGTGTGCAAGGATAATTTGCAGTCGTTCCTTGGCGATGACAGCGGTTTTCTTGTCATCACCACGCAAATATTCGAGCAGGCCAGAGATCATCGACATGTTAACGGCCTCCGAGCAATCGTTTGAAAAATCCCTTTTTTTCGGGTGTGATGAAACGTATCGGCAAGCTTTCTTCGCCCATAAAACGCGCTACTACATCCCGGTAGGCATCGGCCACATCGCTTTTTTCCTGGTGAATCGCCGGTACCCCGGAATTGGAGGCCAGCAGCACCGATTCAGACTCAGGAATCACACCGATCAGCGGAATGCGTAAAATTTCCTGTATATCGGTGACCGAGAGCATTTCTCCGGCCGCGACGCGATTGGCATCGTAGCGTGTCACCAGCAGATGTTCCTTGACGGGTTCCAGACCTTCTACCGCACGCTTCGATTTAGCGGCGAGTATCCCGAGTATGCGATCCGAATCGCGTACAGAGGAAACCTCAGGATTAGTCACGACCAGCGCTTCATCGGCGAAATACATCGCCAGGAATGCGCCAGATTCAATGCCAGCCGGAGAGTCACAGACGATGCAGTCAAAGGATTCCCTGAGTTCCTCGAGAATCCGCGCAACGCCTTCCAGGTTCAGTGCATCCTTGTCGCGAGTCTGGGAGGCAGGCAGAATATACAGATTATCGCAGTTCTTGTCCTTGATAAGTGCCTGTTTCAAAGACACTTCACCATTGATCACGTTGATGATGTCATACACCACGCGTCGTTCGCAGCCCATGATCAAATCCAGGTTACGCAAACCTACATCGAAGTCGATGACGACGGTTTTATTTCCTCGCAATGCAAGCCCGCTAGAAAAGCTGGCGCTGGTAGTTGTCTTACCCACGCCGCCTTTGCCTGAAGTAACAACGATAACTTTAGCCACGTCCGAATCCTTGAAAAATACGTTATTTTACACTTAAACAGGCCTTATGCCCTAGCCTGGCAAGGTATCAAATATCAATTTTGAACCTTCCAGATGTATTTGTGCCGGTTTACCGCGCACACTTTCGGGCACGCCATGCTCAAAAATCTGAAAACAGCCCGCAATGGAAATCAGTTCAGCCTCCAGTCTTTGTACGAATATTCTGGCCAGCGGGTTGCCATGTGCACCGGCTATGGCTCTGCCACGAAACGGCGCGTAAATGTGTATATCCCCATCGGCGATCAATTCTGCGCCCGCATTGACAATCGCCATAACCACCAGGTTAGCGCCCTCTGCATAGATGCGCTGACCGGTGCGTACCGGTTTGTCGATCAGCATGGTCGGGCGTGCCTGATGGGAAATATTTTGGGTAGATAGTGCTGGTTCTGCGGTGATTTTATTAACGGGTTGTTCAATTTCAGGCTGGTTATCGGTGCTGAATTCGGCGGTGCTGAATTCGGCGCTGCTGGTAGCGGTATGTGAATCCGGAAACAATCCCAAACCAGCAGCCACCGCGGCCTGGCGCTGTTCGATATTCCCGCCTTGAATGCCTGCAATACACATACCAAACACCTTGGTGAAAGCAATCAACTCAACAAAAGGGGGGGGAATTTCGCTGTGTTCGAGGGCAGCCAACCCGAGTACAACCGGCGTATTACAAAAAAAATCGGGGGTTTGCGCGAAACGCGCTTCAAGTTCATTTTTGAGTTTATCTATATCGGTGCTTTGGATATGCAACACAAATAAATTGAAATTGGCATTTTTAAGTTTGAAAGCGGGTTGATTCATCATGGTTTGGGATTCAGAGGTGGTGAGCAATGGCTCATTTACGGGCACTTGTTGCAGTCTAACGATACCGCCATATTTTTTCAATCGCCATGAATACAAAGTCTGAATTTTGCGGGATTGCTCAGTTTATGGCACGATAGGCTATACTTAGAGATTCAATGATTCGATCTGGAGCAAACCACAATGACCACTACAGAACCGGCAAGCACTCCGGAACGTCGCAACAGTGAGCATCTGAGGGATATATTTGAGCATGCTTGTGAAATTTCAGCCCCTTTTTTTGACCCTGAACAAGGTTGGGGCGGCATGTCACTAACCATGTACGCACGCCAGACCTTGCGTGAAACCTATCCTGAGCTGATACAGCAGGAGGTGGCGATGCTTTTTTCAGCCGTTCAGCGCTATTACAAGGAAAAATACCTTCATAAATAGCTTATTTCAGCCCCCGGATTTTCCCGAAATAGCGACCATTGATTGGCAATTGTTTTTGCAGAAACGGCTTTAACCACAACGAAATTTCAAAACCGTTGCGGAATGATCGCTCTGTAGTTAATTCCGGCAATATTTCAAAAGTTTGAGATTTTATTAAATATCAGATGAAATCATATTATTATATTCGCCACTGAACCAGACCTTGAACAGGATCCGTTTAAATGAATTTTCCGTGTGTATTGCTTGGGTATTTCTTCAATAGCTGTCAATGGGAGCAACTACCGGCATCATGAATCCTACACTTGTTTTTGATATTGAAACCATTCCCGATATTGCCGGATTGCGCACACTACATGAACTGGATGAACGCGTAGACGACACTGAAGTGGCGGAGATGGCCTTTCAATTGCGCCGTCAGAAAACCGGCAATGATTTTCTGCCCCATCATTTGCAACGGATTGTTGCAATTTCCTGCGTACTGCGCGAGGCAGAGCATTTTCGCGTATGGTCACTAGGCGAGGTGGGAGATGAGGAAGGTTCGCTGATCCAGCGCTTCTTTGACGGCATCGACAAATACACGCCGCAACTGGTGAGCTGGAACGGCGGTGGCTTTGATCTGCCGGTGCTGCATTACCGTGGCCTGATCCACGGTGTACAGTGCCCTCGCTACTGGGAGATGGGCGAGGACGATCGGGAATTTAAATGGAATAATTACCTGAGCCGCTATCATACCCGCCACCTGGATTTGATGGATCTACTGGCACTGTATACCGGGCGTGCCAATGCACCGCTCGACGAAATGGCAAAACTGATCGGTTTTCCCGGCAAACTGGGGATGGATGGCAGTCGCGTCTGGGAGGCATACCAACAGGGTAGCATCAACGAAATTCGCCATTATTGCGAGACCGATGTGTTGAATACCTGGCTGGTATATGCACGCTTCCAGTTGATGCGCGGTCAGTTTACCAAGGCGCGGTATCAGACCGAATGCGAACTGGTTCGCAGTACCTTACTCAACTCCCCAGAACCCCATTGGGCAGAATATCTTGCAGCCTGGAAACTATAATACGATGACAAACTCAGTTACGATTGAATCGCTGGATCAGGAAGGGCGCGGCATTGCGCATCATGAAGGCAAGGTTATTTTTATCGAAGGGGCATTGACGGGCGAGCGCGTGACTTATTCTGCCTATCGCAAAAAGCCCAGCTTCGAACTGGCACAGGTGGGACAAATCCTCAAGCAGAGTTTCATGCGCGTTTCACCGCATTGTCCGCACTTTGGCGTGTGCGGCGGTTGCTCGATGCAACATCTGGAGGCTCGCGCACAGGTTGCCGTCAAACAGCGCGTACTGGAAGACAATCTGGCACGCATCGGCAGGGTCAAACCCGAAATCATGTTATCGCCGATCTACGGACAGACTTGGGGCTATCGTGAACGGGCGCGACTATCGGTCAGGCATGTCTTGAAAAAAGGCAAATCGCTAGTAGGCTTTCGTGAAAAAAACGGAAAATATGTAGCAGAATTAAACTATTGTCAAATTTTACCCCCAAAAATTGCAGCCCTGTTGCTGCCGCTGGGAGAGTTAAATGCAAAACTCTCGATACGCGAGGCAATCCCGCAGATCGAGGTGGCCTGCGGCGATCAGGTGGCGGTACTGGTATTGCGTATCCTGCAAAAATTAACTACGGCGGATGAGGCACTGCTCAGAGCCTTTGCCGATACCCATCAAGTGCAGTTCTGGTTGCAAACCAAGGGGCCTGAAACCGTGGTTCCTTTTTATCCACTCGACGCTCCGCCGCTAAGTTACAGCCTGCCACAATTTGGCATTACCATGCCTTTTACGCCCAGCGAATTTACCCAGGTGAATAGTGCAATGAATCGTCTGATGGTCAGTCGTGCGCTACGCCTGCTGGATCCTAAACCGGGTGAACGTATCGTCGATTTTTTCTGTGGTCTGGGCAATTTTACGTTACCAATTGCCAGTTGTGGCGCTCAGGTGCTGGGCATGGAAGGCAGTGAGGCCTTGGTGAAGCGTGCAGCACAAAATGCGGCATATAACGGCCTATCCGGTCGAACCCGCTTTGCGGCAATGAATCTGTTCGAGATGGATGAAGCGGCTCTCGAGCGTATCGGCAATCAGGATAAATGGCTGATTGACCCGCCGCGTGATGGCGCAGCCGCGCTGGTGCAGTCAATCAATCCAAAAACGGCGCCACAGCGTATCGTGTATGTATCTTGCAGCCCGGCCACGCTGGCAAGAGATGCACAGGTGCTGGTACATGAAAAGGGTTACACGCTGCAAGCGGCCGGGGTAATGAACATGTTCCCACATACCTCACATGTAGAGTCGATTGCAGTATTTGAGAAAACGACATTCGCTAATTCAGCATCAGTATCGCGTTTTGATACTCGCATTCAATTTGAGCCAGAGAGGGTTTAAGTTTGGTGAAGGAAATCCCCAGACGAGACAGTGCACGATCCGAAATAGGAGGAACAGAATGTCCGGCATAGCCCATTTCCAAAGCATGAGATAAAACCTCGGAGACATGAATGAGATCTGCCATGATCAGTGTGGGTGGAACATCCGGGGAATGATGATTTTCGATCGCATTACAAATAACGGGAGGTAATTTCCACTTTTTAGCCAAATGAGCGCCGATTGCGGAATGATCCATGCCCAGCACCGCTTGTTCTGCCTCAAAATCCTGGCATTTATGTGAGGCGCGATATTCCATCGCGCTATTAAAATCCTCAGGAACCGCCATGGTGAAAATCAGTTGTCCTATGTCGTGCAGCATGCCCGCGATAAAGCCTACCGCCGGACTGGTTCCGGCCAGCTTTGCCAGGGTTCTGGCGCATACAGCAACACTTACGCTATGCCGCCAGAAATTTGTATAATTAAAAAAGGGCGACTTAATTTGCGGAAAGCTATCCTTGACACCCACAATGCATACCATGGTACGGATTTGTTGCAAGCCGACCACCATCAGCGCATCGTTGATATTGGTAATATTGCCATGCCCCGAGTACCTTGCAGCATTCGCCACTTTCAAGATGCTGGCAGTCAACCCTATATCAAGGCTGATCGTTCTAACCACTTCATCTACACCGGTATCCGGATCATCGATGCAACGGATAATTTCAAGTACCGCCTTGGGCATTGCCGGCAAGTATTCAATATGCTGAAGAATATCATCCATGGATTTCGGTACGCTCATTGCAGTGGCTCCAGGCGGTATTCCAGGATCAATTGATGTAACAGTTGCATATTCTTGCCGGTGGGAGATTGCTCGAACAATGCGTTGATATGTTCGGTGATTTTGTTTCTTTCCAAGGATAATTCTTGTTCACTGCGGCTGTCATTTTCTTCGACAGATATACAACATATATTTCGTTTCAGCAAGCCGGATAACAACTTCTCGGAAAGTATCGTGCCTGCTGCGAGCAGGACTAGCCCGTCATTACTTTCCACTGGAGCGGCGATAACCATCTCTGGCTTCGCAAAAGCAACCGGAATCAATTTGATACGAATTTTCATCTGTGCTCGAATCAAGTTAAAAAACCATAGTGTTACGCAAGAATTATCTAATTACCAAGGCTTGAATACCATTTTTCACTCTTAAAACACAACTATTAATTACTTTTTCTTCAAACAGGTTCCCTTCAGATCAATCTAGGCTGAGTAGGGAGCGCTTGCGCAGCAGAATTTATATGCCTTGCTAGCTACGCAAGTACACCCTACGACTTTACAGGTTAATTGAGCCTGAATCCTTAAACTGCGCTTAATCCCGTTCGCCGCTGAAAGCCATCAGTAATTGCAGCAAGCTGATGAACAGGTTATAGATGTTCAGATACAGACCCAGCGTTGCCATCACATAATTGGTTTCCCCGCCATTGACGATGCGACTGACATCGAACAGGATATAAGCGGAAAATATCAGCACCGCAATTGCGGAAATGGTCAGGGACAGCGCGGGTATCTGGAAGAACATATTCGCAAGCGAGGCGACAATCAGCAGTACCAGTCCGATGAACAGGAATTTGCCCATGAAGCTGAAATCCCTTTTGGTCACGGTGGCGATAGTTGCCAGCGTGAAAAAAATGATACCGGTGCCACCTGCGGCCATAGCAACCAGTTGGGCGCCATTTCTCAGGTGCAAGGCTACTTGCAGGATCGGACCGAGGAAGATGCCTGCCAGTAGCGTGAAACCGAGCAACGCCAGGATACCCCAGACACTGTCTTTCAAGGCCGTGACAGCAAACATCATGCCCATCATTGCACCAAACATAAGCAATCCGCCCATCACAGGGTGTTGCGCCATGAAGGAAAAATTGATCGACATACCAATAAACGCCCCGATGACCGTCGGGATCATGGTCAGAGACAGCATCAGGTAAGTGTTGCGTAGAACTCTGTTTTGTTCTGATACGAAAGTGCCAGTTGCGGTTGGGTATTGCATATAGTGTCTCCTTAATAATTTAAAAATCACCAGTGATACAAAGCGGGCTTAAGACTAACGATCTACGCTTAAAGTTTCAATCTGGATTGATTCTAACGCTCAGGTTATTCTTATAGCACACTTGTGATTGTTTAGTAAATAGATATAATAATCTAAAATACCAGGCGATTTTACGTTGCTGTGCCAGGATCGATTCAAAGATTCATTCAATTAATTAACGGGTAAGCTAAATATGAACGTCAGTGGAATGCTCTATGGAGCGAAACTGCTCAATATCGTTGAATTCCCCACCTCAGAGGTGCTGGGATCAGAAGCCAGTGAATATGAAATTTATAATCTGATTGAGCGCTGCGGTTCAGTGTTTATCAAACCTATTTTCAAGGGCGGGGTCGGTAAAAAAGGCAAGTCCGGACTGATCGGACGTACCAGCAATCTGAAGGCTGCACTGGCCGAAAAGGAACGACTCTACTTTGCAGAATATAAAGTGGGTAATGTCGTTTACAAGTCACGCGGCGTCACTTTCGAAGGCGCGGTTCCGGCTAAACACGAGATTTATTTCTCGATCACCGATTCGACCCGCTACCGTGCGCCGGTCATGACCTTGACCCATCATGGCGGAATGGACATCGAAGAACTCGACAAGAGCCAGATCATCGAAGTGCCTTTTGACCCACTGACCGGACTGAAGTCTTTCGTTATCTCGAATGCACTGTCAGACTTGAATGCGCCGCGCGAGATTGTCTCTCCGCTAGTGCAACACCTGCCCAAACTCTGGGATCTGTATCATCATCATGGTATGTCTACGCTGGAACTTAATCCGATCCGCATGATGGAAGGAAAATCCGGTTCGCTGATACCGGTCGCCTGTGATTTCAAATGCGGTTTCGACCGGGATGATCCACGCATGCACCGTCTGAATCTGCCGGATGACCTTTTTGTCACGGATGCCAATGAATTTGAACATGAAATTAATGAATTGCGTACCTATCAGGGACAGAGTGATGTGTATGTGATCAACGAGAAAGGCACCATCTTGGCGCCTACCTTCGGCGGTGGCGCAAATTCACTGGTTACTGAAGTGCTGGGCAATGATGCAATCATTTCATCGGATTTCGGCGGCAATCCCCCTTACGAGAAGATGAAAGATGTGATGCGCATCTGTCTCAAATTTTATCTGAAGCAGACCAATGTGCTGTTCATCATCGGCGGCAAGGCAAATAACACCGACATCTTCGACACTTTCCGCGCGATGGCTGATGCATTGCGCGACTATTTCAGCGTGCAGGGGCCGACACCGTTGTATGTGGTAATCGGTCGCGGGGGTCCGAATTTGATTCGCGGCATGGGTGCCTTCAAGGATGTGCTGGATGCGTTGCGTATCCCTTACCGGATCTTTGGTTTTGATTCTGCGATGACCGATGTGGTGAATTATGCGCAGGAAGCCGATCGCTGGATGAAGCGCGGTGGTCGCGCCCAAGTTGCGAAAATGCTGGGTTTGCCTCCGGATGCCTGAGGCGGACAGCCTTTCCCGATTTGCCAGAAAAGAATGTTTACGCGTGGGCATGCCCCCCCCTACAAACCAGCAAAGGTGACAAGCAATGAGAAAGCCCGGTATCGAGAATTTCAAATATTTTGTCGGCATTCGTTCACTTGCCGATATTGCAACAGCAGCGGATCGCATCTGTGTATTGAATATCCTGGGTAATGAATCGCGTTTGGTGACGCCGGTCAGCCATGCCTATTCAGGGGGAAA
>CAIRBC010000215.1 GCA_903876685.1 uncultured Nitrosomonadales bacterium
CGCGTACTGGCAAGGATGCTTTTGGTCAGATTCCGATTGGTTCCGGTTTTCAGTCATTTTCTGGCGCCATTTCAGCCGCAAAGCATCTCAGCCCGTTTGCCGTCTACGGAAATGTTTCCATTTCACATGCTAGAGACCGCTACGTGGATATTAATAACTTCCAAGGCTATATCCGCCCGGGCAATACCTATTCTTTTGGCTCTGGGATTTCTCTGGCCGCTACGCCTGCTATTTCGTTGAATGCTGGCGCATCTTATAGTTTATCCGACAAACTGCGCTACGAACCCACCTTGGGTGATCCTTTTGAAAGCTCGCATGTCACCATAGGCTATATTAACTTGGGTAGTGGCTTCCTGATTACCAGAAATCTGTTCCTGGATATTTCGCTCTCCGCCGGAATTACCCAGGATGCTGATTCCTTCGTGCTTTCAGTATCACTGCCTTATCATTTCTAAATGACAAACAACCCACTTTTTCTGGAGATCTGATATTTTTTTTAAACGCATTTACCGTATTTATGAATTGCTTTTTCTTGGATTGTGCGGCGGAAAAATCAGCAAAAGGTTCAAACGCGCGATGCGCTATCATAATGCCGGCGATCTTGAGAGTGCCAAGGATCTGTATCAGAAGGTACTGCATATGGATGAACACCATGCAGACGCGCTGCATTTTTTGGGTGTCATCGAATATCAATACAAAAATGATTCGGAAGCTGTACGTCTGATCACACAGTCACTTGCGATAGATCCGGACAATTCGGATGCCTATTACAATCTGGGACTGGTATTGCAGCGCGAAGGTCAACTAGCTGAGGCTATCAGTTCATACCAGAAATCACTGGAACTCGACCCTGCCAATTACATCGTCATTAACCATATGGGCACCTTGCAGCATGAGATGAAAAATTATGCGGCAGCTATCCATAGCTTTGATGCCACGCTAAATATTCATCCCACTTTTGCGCAAGCCTATTTCAATCGAGGCTTGACCTTCCAGTTGCTCAGAAATTACCCAAAATCCCTGGAAAACTATATAAAAGCGTTGGAATACAATCCAGACTATGCTCGAGCCTACAATAATCAGGGGATTGTGCTTCACCAGACCGGACAGTACCACGAAGCAATCACAAGTTACCAGAATGCAATCCGTCTGGACTGTGACAGCCCGGAATTTTATATCAACCTTGCCATTTCACTGCTTGAATTGAAGGCTAATGTAGATGCACTGAAGAATTTACAAACAGCATTAAGGCTATCGCCCAGTTACGCCTATCTACCAGGCAGAATATTGCACCTGAAACGTCATCTATGCGAATGGGATGATTCTGCCACCGATATCGAAACTTTAGCAAGCGGGATACAGGAATCCAGGAGAATGATTTCCCCTTTCGTCGCCTTATCTATACTCGACAGCTCTGCGTTACAAAAAAAAGTTGCCGAAATTTATTATAATGATTTATACGGCAAAAATATTGAATCCCCGTTACTGCCCGCTTACCCGAAAAAGGACAGAATTCGCATAGGCTATTTTTCTGCCGACTTCAGGAATCATGCGTTGGCCTTGTTAATGTCCGAATTCTTTAGCCTGCAAGACAAATCCCGTTTCGATCCTATAGGCTTTTCTTTAAAGACTGCGACCGAAGATCCGCTACAGTCCAAGGTACGCAACACTTTTGACCTTTTTTTTGACCTAGAAAATCAGCCTGATGCTGCTATCCTCAAGCTCGCGCGAGACCTGCAGCTTGATATTGCCGTTGATCTGGGCGGCTATACCCAACATAATCGCTTTTCCCTGTTTGTCGAAAGACTAGCCCCGCTACAAGTGAGTTATCTGGGATTTCTTGGCACCAGTGGCAGCCCTTGCATGGATTATTTGATTGCTGACCGTATACTCATTCCTGTCGAAAGTCAGCCATTTTATGCAGAAAAGATTATTTATCTGCCTTGCTATCAAGTAAACCCCTCAAACCGGATTGCTTCACCTCCCTGTGCACGTTCTGACTACGGTTTGACTGAGCAGGTATTTGTATATGGCTGTTTTTGTAATACCTTCAAACTCAATCCGATGCTCTTTGATAGCTGGATGCGCATCCTTTCACAGGTGCCACAAAGTGTGCTGTTTATGTATGCTGATGATGCAGTGGCCATGAATAATCTCCAGCAGGAAGCCGCAGCCAGAGGCGTGCATCCGGATCGGCTGATATTTGGCAAACGACTGGCAGTTCCTGAGTATCTGGGTAGATTCCGCTCGGTGGATTTATTGCTCGACACGCTGCCTTATAACGGTGGAACAACCGTCAGCGATGCGCTCTGGATGGGGGTACCGGTTTTAACCTGTATGGGAAGCAGTTTTGCCAGCAGAATAGCCGCCAGTATTTTAGAGGCTGCCGGTTGCACAGAACTAATTACTACCTCGATGGAAGAATATGAAGCTGCCGCAATCGAGTTTGGAACCACGCCTGCCTTATTGGACACTTTCAGGAAACGACTAACTACAGACTTGGCCAAAACAGCACTCTATGATACAAAAAAATTTGCAACCTCTCTGGAGACCGCCTTCAGCCAGATACATCAAAGATCATGCAACAACCTGCCCACCGAGCATTTACACTTCGTAGCAGAGGACTTGTCAGCGATATAAATAAAACAATTCAAGAACCCGTTAACCTGCTCCAAGCAGATCATCCTTGGTCAGAACACCAGAATATTTCGCATGAGCAAAATATTGATAATCCGTCTAACGGGCATGGCAATGATGCCACACCTGATAATGAAACCGGCCATGCCCGTTTCCCTCTCCCCATCCCTCTCCCGCAAGCGGGCGAGGGGGAGTAAGTCGCTACGCGTGTTTCACGTTAACAACCAAGGTTGACCTTTAATATCTGCACCAAACTGAATTGAATTCAGCCGATATTAGTGATGACCGCGAACTACGGGCTTGCTTGGATGATGTGAGGGTTGATGACCATGACTGTCAGTGCTCCCGCCACCGGCTACAACCTGTTCCATATCTTTATTAGTCAAACTAGCTGGTGAAGATTTTGAAACCTTGTTGGCAATCGACTGATCGTCAGGTGCTGACACTTTATCCTTTGCGAAGCCGATACTAGCAAATCCGGCAAGGATCATACCCACTAACAGACTCAATTTTTTTTGTATACGCATTGAAAATCTCCTAAATTAAAATATTTCAAAACTACCGACTAAATATTGTACATGAATTTAAAAATATAAATTAAATAATTTGACCAAGAAAGCGAGCGTAGCCCGGGTGGAATGAAATAGAATCCGGGGTCTCGTGTCACTCCCTGTAACCTGGAAAATCGCACCCGATCCGATTTTTCCCGGATTCCGTTCCGCTACGGTGTGCTATCATGAATATGACTGTTCCCCCGGATTCCGGCCTGCGGCCTGCAACCGGGCTACGTTGCTTTTTCCCTTTCTTTTGACGGCAATACGCGGCTCGGTTTCATTTGCAATTCCTCAATCACTGCTGCAATTCATCTTCAGCTTGTTGTTGCATCGCCCACATGAGTGCATATACCCCGTTTTTTGCCAGCAATTCGGCATGTCGACCGCGCTCGACGATACCCCCGGCTTCGAGAACCAATATTTCATCGGCTTCCACCACGGTAGACAAGCGATGAGCGATAATGAGACTGGTACGATTTTTGGCAATTTCCAATAATTCTGCCTGAATTGCCTTTTCTGTTTTAGTATCAAGCGCAGAGGTGGCTTCGTCAAGAATCAGTATGGCCGGGTCTTTCAGCAGGGTGCGTGCGATAGCAACACGCTGTTTCTCACCGCCGGAGAGTTTAAGTCCTCTTTCTCCGACCACAGTATCCCATCCCTGCGGCAAAGCTTCGATGAATTTTAAAATGTGTGAGGCACGAGCCGCCTGATGTACTTCTTCGCGTGTCGCATCAGGACGGCCATAGGCAATGTTGTAGTAAATACTCTCATTGAACAACACAGTATCTTGCGGAACAACGCCGATGGCAGCACGCAGACTTTCCTGGCTGATGTTGCGAATATCCTGTCCATCGATACAAATACTGCCTAGACTGACGTCATAGAAGCGGAACAATAATCGCGATAGAGTTGATTTACCGGCACCACTGCTACCCACAACGGCCAGGGTTTTGCCGGGTGGTATGGTGAAACTCACCTCCTGCAAAATGGGGCGATCGGCATTGTAGGAAAAATGTACCCCTGTAAATTTCACCTCACCACCGTTGAGTAATAATTTACCTGCACCTGCTGAATCTTCAATTTCCTTCGGCCGCAATAACAGCGTAAACATCCGCTCAACATCCGTGACCGATTGTTTGATCTGACGATACATCGCCCCCAGAAAACCCAAGGGTTGGAAAATTTGCAAGATATAAGCGTTTACCATCACCAGGTCACCCAGGGTGAGCGTTCCGGCAACCACGCCATTTGCGGCTCTGAAGATTAATAGGGTGACACCGATGGCGATAGTACCGGCCTGTGCTGCATTCAGTAGCCCCAGCGAGCGTTGTGATTGCAGCGCGACTTTCTCCCATTCCACCAGACTGCTGTCGTAACGTGCTGCCTCATAGCGCTCGTTACCAAAATATTTTACCGTTTCGTAATTCAACAAGCTGTCGATGGCATGGCTGTAGGCTTCAGAATCCAAGGTATTGGCACGGCGCACAAATCGGGAGCGCCAGTCGGTAATGGTGACGGTAAATCCGATGTAAGCGGCCATGGTCAATAACGTGATGAGTCCAAACACCCAATCGAGTCTGACAATTAAGATAACTGCCACCATCAGTATTTCCAGCACAGTGGGTGTAATTCGAAACAACACATACCCCACCAGGCTGGAGATGGCTTTCGAGCCACGTTCAATGTCACGAGTGATCCCGCCGGTCTGGCGCTCCAAATGAAAGCGCAACGACAAGGCATGTAAATGTTCGAACACCACCAGATTAACGCGGCGCATGGCTCGTTGAGTGACTTTGGCAAATACCACATCGCGCAAATCGGCAAAGGTGGTACTGGAAAAACGCAATATTCCGTAAGCGATAATCAGGCTCAAGGGTAACACC
>CAIRBC010000216.1 GCA_903876685.1 uncultured Nitrosomonadales bacterium
GGTTTGGCTTGGTGCGCTTACTCCAAAATGGTGCGCAAGCGCACCCTACGGCAAGGTTCATAGGGCACAATTCGGTCGGGGAATTTGCGACAGGGGTCTCTCCCGCAAGCGGGGAGAGCGCAGCGAGCGGGGCGTAGCCGGGAGTAAGTCGCTACGCGTGTTTCACATTAAGGCCTACATCCGGGCTACGGCTTGCTTATTTGTACCAAAAATTTCTATTTCCGCCATTTCTTCTATTTATTCTGAATTATCGACAAACCATATGGATTACACCCGACTTTTACGCGATAATTGCGGTTTTTTAGCGGGGGGAAGATATATAGGGTCATTCGGTAACAGAAAGAGCTTAATACCACTCAAGCCAGGACAAGTGAAGGAAGACCTTCGATGTTTCGCCCAAGCGTTGCGCCTTCGTTATTTGCCAGATAGCAGACTTGAAATTATTTTATTTTAATAGGAAAAATGATGACAACAGCAAAAATTATATACACGATGGTCGATGAAGCACCGGCACTGGCGACCTACTCATTGCTTCCGATTGTGCAGGCTTTTACCAAGGCGGCAGGTGTGGTCGTCGAGACCAGGGACATTTCCCTGGCAGGCAGAATATTAGCGAATTTCCCGGAGAATCTGACAGAAAGTCAGCGCATCAACGATGAACTGGCCGAACTGGGCGCACTCACGCTGCAGCCTGAAGCCAATATCATCAAATTACCGAATGTCAGCGCCTCTACCCCCCAATTGAAAGCGGCCATCAAGGAATTGCAGTCGCAAGGCTATAACGTCCCCGATTTTCCTGAAGACCCGAAGACGGATGCAGAAAAGGCGCTCAAGCTGCGCTATGGCAAGGTGCTCGGCAGCGCCGTCAACCCGGTATTGCGCGAAGGCAATTCCGATCGCCGCGCAGCACTTTCAGTGAAGAATTATGCGCGCAATCATCCCCACCGCATGGGCGTGTGGAAGCCGGAATCCAAGACGCATGTCGTACATATGAACCATGGCGATTTCTATGGCAGCGAAAAATCGGTGACCGTCGCCGAAGCCGGTGTGGCGCGCATCGAGTTTGTGGCTGCTGATGGTCAAATCACCGTCTTGAAAGAAAAGACGCCACTCAAGGCGCTTGAGATAATCGATGCGGCCGTGATGAGCAAGAAGGCACTGCGCGAGTTTTATGAGGCGCAAATTCAGGATGCCAAGGAAAAAGGCGTGCTGCTTTCTTTGCATCTGAAAGCCACCATGATGAAGGTGTCTGACCCGATCATGTTCGGTCATGCCGTCTCGGTTTATTACAAGGATGCCATCGAAAAACATGCGGCTACCCTCAAGGAAATTGGCGTCAACCTGAATAACGGTCTGGGCGATTTGTATGCCAAAATCGTTAAACTGCCTGAAGCCAAGCGCGCCGAAATCGAAGCCGACATCCAGGCCTGCTATCTGACCCGTCCGGAACTGGCGATGGTCAATTCCGACAAGGGTATCACCAATCTGCACGTGCCCAGCGACGTGATTATCGACGCTTCCATGCCACCGATGATCCGCGATGGCGGGATTATGTGGGGCAAGGACGGCAAGGCGCACGACACCGAAGCGATGGTTCCGGATCGTTGCTATGCACGGGTTTTCCAGGTAGTGATCGAAGATTGCAAGAAAAATGGTTCACTCAATCCGGTGACCATGGGTAGCGTGCCTAATGTGGGATTGATGGCGCAACAGGCCGAAGAATACGGTTCGCATGACAAGACCTTTGAGATGGCTGCTGCCGGTTCGGTACGCGTCGTCGATGCGGCAGGCAAGACTCTGCTGGAACAAAAGGTTGAACAGGGTGATATTTTCCGTATGTGTCAGGTCAAGGATGCCCCTATTCAAGACTGGGTCAAACTCGCCGTTACCCGCGCCAGACTGTCCGATACCCCGGCTATTTTCTGGCTGGACAAGAATCGCGGACATGACGCGCAGATCATCCAGAAGGTCGAGCGTTATTTAAAGGATCACGACACCAGCGGACTGGACATCAGCATCATGACCCCTGAAGCGGCGGTACAAGTTTCACTGGATCGTATCCGTCAAGGCAAGAATACCATTTCTTGCACCGGCAATGTGCTGCGGGATTACCTGACCGACCTGTTCCCGATCCTGGAACTGAACACCAGCGCCAAGATGCTGTCGATTGTGCCACTGATGAGCGGCGGCGGATTGTTTGAAACCGGTGCTGGCGGCTCGGCACCCAAGCATGTACAGCAATTCCAGGAAGAAGGCTATTTGCGTTGGGATTCGCTGGGCGAATTTTTGGCGCTGGGCGTATCACTAGAGCATCTCGCACAGACCTTCAAAAACCCCAAGGCGCAGGTACTGGCAGACACGCTGGATCAGGCGATCAGTAAGGTGCTGGACCATAACCGTTCACCGGCGCGTAAGGTAGGTCAGATCGATAATCGCGGCAGTCATTGTTATCTGGCCTTGTATTGGGCTGAGGCGCTGGCTGCGCAAACCAAGGATCCGGAACTGCAGGCGCGTTTTGCAAAACTGGCAAAATCGCTCGCCGACAATGAAGCGACCATCAATGCCGAACTGGTTGCCGCTCAAGGAAAACCGGTGGATATGGGCGGATATTATCATCCGGATTTTGCGAAGACTTCGCAGGCCATGCGCCCCAGCGCAACCTTCAATGCAGCACTGACGGCGATTTAACCGTTTATTTACATTAACTTTAGGAAAATTTTATGAATTTGCATGAATATCAAGCTAAACAGGTGTTGCGCGAATATGGCATTACCACGCCGCGCGGCCAGGCTATAGAAAGTGCCGCCGCTGTAGACGCGGTCCTCAAGGAACTGGGCGGCGAAGCCTGGGTGGTCAAGGCACAAATCCACGCCGGTGGACGTGGCAAGGCCGGTGGGGTGAAACTGGTGAGATCCCCGGAAGCCTGTCTGGAATCGGTCAATGCGCTGCTCGGCAAGAACCTGGTGACTTACCAGAATGCACCCGATGGACAAATGGTTTCGCGCCTGCTGATCGAAGAAACCCTGCCTATCGCACGCGAGTTGTATATCAGCCTGACCGTGGATCGTGAAACCGAACGCGTGGCACTGGTGGCGTCCAGCGAAGGCGGCATGGAAATCGAAGAAGTCGCGCACAAGTCCCCGGAAAAAATCCTCAAGGAATTCTGTGATCCGATCCTCGGCTTGCAGGACTTCCAATGCCGTAACCTGGCGTTCGGACTCAACCTGACCGGTACGCAGATTAACGAATTCGGCAAGCTGGCGAAGAATCTGTATCGCTTGTTCATGGAAAGCGACCTGGCGATGGTCGAAATCAATCCGCTGATCGTGACCGCCTCTGGCAGTCTGGTGGCGCTGGATTGCAAGATCGGCGTGGATGACAACGCGGTGTTCAGACACAAGGCACTGGCCGCGATGAGCGATACCAGCCAGCTCGATGCCAAAGAAGTCGCCGCCAAAGAATGCGACATCAGCTATATCGCCCTTTCCGGCAGTATCGGCTGTATGGTCAACGGTGCCGGTCTGGCGATGGCGACCATGGATCTGGTCAAGCTGCACGGCGGCCAACCCGCCAATTTCCTGGATGTGGGCGGCGGTGCGACGGCGGAAATCGTCACCAAGGCCTTCAAGATCATCCTGGCTGATGCGAACGTCAAAGCAGTGCTGGTCAACATTTTCGGCGGCATCATGCGCTGCGACATTATTGCGGCGGGCATCATCGCCGCCATCAAGGATGTCGGCGTACAAGTGCCGGTGATCGTGCGACTGGAAGGGACCAATGTCGAACTGGGTCAAAAAATGCTCAAGGAGAGCGGTGTCGGTGTGATTTCTGCGCCTAATCTGACTGAAGCGGCCAAGCTGGCGGTAGCGGCGGTTGCCTAGCTTGCGGCTGGCAGCGCCTTGCTAACCGGACTGCCTGCTGCAAACAATCAGAAACCGTCCAAAAATTAAGGAAAATAAACATGAGCATACTCGTAAATAAAGATACCAAAGTCCTGTGCCAGGGTTATACCGGCAAACAGGGAACTTTCCACTCGGAACAAGCAATTGCCTATGGCACGAAAATGGTCGGTGGTATCACCCCGGGCAAGGGTGGTCAGATGCACCTAGGCTTGCCGGTTTTCAACACCGTGCGCGAAGCCGTGCGCGAAACCGGCGCGACTGCCACCATGATTTATGTACCGCCCGGTTTTGCTGCGGACGGCATCATGGAAGCAGCGGACGCCGGCATCAAGGTGATCGTGTGCATTACCGAAGGCATTCCAGTTCTGGATATGCTGAAGGTCAAGGCTGCACTGCGTGCCAATGATTGCATCCTGATCGGCCCGAACTGCCCTGGCATTATCACCCCTGGCGAATGCAAGATCGGCATCATGCCGGGTTCCATCCACATGAAGGGCAAGGTAGGCGTGGTTTCGCGTTCCGGCACACTGACCTATGAGGCGGTGTTTCAGACTACCCGTCTGGGTCTGGGTCAAACCACCTGCGTGGGCATCGGCGGAGACCCGATCAAGGGTCTGGATTTCATCGAATGCCTCAGGCTGTTCCAGGAAGATCCCGCAACCGAAGCGATCATCATGGTCGGCGAAATCGGCGGCAATCGTGAAGAAGCCGCTGCGGAATATATCCGTGATCACGTCACCAAGCCGGTAGCCGGTTATATCGCTGGCTTGACAGCACCCAAGGGCAAGCGCATGGGTCATGCAGGCGCGATCATCGCCGGTGGCAAGGGTCTGGCCGTGGACAAGATTGCCGCACTCGAAGCCGTCGGCGTCGTGGTGTCAAAATCGCCAGCCGAACTGGGCGAAGCAGTCGTAGAAGCTATTGCCAGAAAAGCCAAGTAATACCGCCTGAGTTGAAAGTTGGGCAACATGTTGCCCAACCTACACAACTTGGTAGGTCGGGCACAGCTTTTCGTGCCCGACATTTCCTCTATAAATTCTCACCACCCCGCAGCAATGAAATTCAAGCAGGCATTGGCATTATTTCAGAAAGGGCAATTAGACCAGGCGCGTGCCTTATTCGAAGAAATAGGTGAGTTGCATCCTGGACACTTTGATGCGCTGAATCTATTGGGTGTGATCGCCGCGCAAACCGGGAATTACCCCGAGGCTATCGAGTTGCTAGGCCGTGCGTTGCGCATAAACCCGAACAGCGCTACCGCCCACTATAATCTTGGGATTGCGCAGAAGGAAAGCGGCAAGCTGGAGGCCGCGCTGGAAAGTTATCAGCGGGCAATTACCCTCAAGCCGGACTATGCCGAAGCCTGTTACGCTCGTGGTAATGCACTAACGGGCATGGCAATGATGCCACCCCTTGTAATGAAACCGCCATGTCCGTTTCCCTCACCCCATCCCTCTCCCGCAAGCGGGCGAGGGGGAGTAAGTCGCTACGCGTGTTTCACGTTAAGTATGCAGAAGCGACTGAACGAGGCGCTCGACAGTTATGACCAGGCCCTTGCCCTCAAACCCGATTATGCTGAAGCCTTTTCCAACCGTGGCAATATCCTCAAAACGCTGAAGCGACTGGATGCCGCATTACACAGTTATGAACAGGCCATCGCCCTCAAGCCAGACCATCTGGAAGCCTGGTTTAACCGTGGAATGGCGCTAAAAGAACTCAGGCAATTAGATGCTGCGGTGTCCAGCTTTAACCAGGTCATCGCGCTGAAAGCTGATTATACGGAGGCTTATGTCAATCGCGGTCATGTGCAGCGAGAATTAAAGCAACTGGAAGCGGCTATCACCAGTTATGATCAAGCACTTGCCCTAAAACCGGACTACCCATTTTTGTATGGGTTGAAATTGTACACAAAGATGCATATCTGCGATTGGACTGACTCAGCAGACCAATTTGCCAGGCTCGAGCAAAAAATCCAACACAAAGCCTCGCCACCCTTTCCGGTCGTGGCTATGAAAGATTCACCTTCTTTGCAGCGCAAGGCGGCGGAACTCTGGATAAAGGAGGTGCATCCTGCATCCACAGCGCTTCCCCCGATTAGCAAACACACCCGAGCCCAACGGATTCGTCTGGGCTATTTTTCAGCGGATTTTCGCAGCCATGCGGTTTCCACGCTGATCGCGGGATTATTTGAAAATCACGATCGGACAAAGTTTGAGTTGACCGCATTTTCCTTCGGCCCGGATACACAAGATGAAATGAGAAAAAGAATTGAAGTCGCTTTCGATCAATTTCTCGATGTCAGAAATAAGTCGGACCAGGAAATAGCCGAATTGGCCAGAAATTGTCAGCTCGATATCGCCATAGATCTAGGTGGGTTTACTCAGGAAAGCCGAACAGGAATATTTGCTTTTCAAGCCGCGCCGATCCAGGTTAACTACCTGGGTTATCCCGGCACAATGGGCGCTCCCTACATTGATTATCTGATTGCCGACAGCACCTTGATACCTGAAGCAAGCCGAAAATATTATGCCGAAAAAATTATCTATCTACCTGACAGCTATCAGGTGAACGATGCAAAACGCGCCACCGTCCACAAAATTTTCACACGAGAGGCGTTGGGACTACCCGATAGCGGTTTTGTATTTTGCTGTTTTAACAATAATTTTAAAATTATGCCGCAGACCTTTGACAGCTGGATGCGGATACTCCGGCAGGTGGATGGCAGTGTACTGTGGTTGTTTGAAGACAACGTCACCGCGCTCGCAAACCTGCGCAACCAGGCAGAAAAAAGGGGAGTCAAGGCACAGCGGCTGATTTTTGCTAAACGCCTGTCTCAGTCTGAACATTTGGCCAGACATTGCAACGCGGATTTGTTCCTGGACACGCTACCCTATAACGCCCATACCACTGCCAGCGATGCCTTGTGGGCTGGTTTGCCGGTGTTGACCTGCATCGGAGAATCCTTCGCCAGTCGAGTAGCGGCCAGCCTGCTGAATGCGATAAATTTACCTGAACTGATTACCTCGAATCAACAGGAATTTGAGACACTGGCGATTGCACTGGCGACAAATCCTGCCCGTCTGGAACAGCTCAGGCAGAAGCTGGAAAACAATCGTCTGGTCACCCCCTTGTTCGACACTCGCTCATTTACCCGGCATCTCGAAGATGCGTATCTCCAGATGGTTGATCGCTATCAACTGGACTTGCCCCCTGAACATATCCATGTCAGACAGGCTTTGACACAGGATGCCGTGCTGAGAGCCCTGCTAGGGCGCGGACTGGCTTTGCATCAACAAGGGCAGCTTGCAAAGGCGCAAGTAATCTTCGAAGAAATCCTGAAGCAACAGCCCAAACACTTTGATGCGCTGCATTTGCTGGGGGTGATCGCGGCACAAACCAACGATAATATGCGTGCGGTAGAGTTGATAGGTCAGGCGTTACCACTCAGCCCGAACAATGCTGCGGCACATTACAACCTCGGCAATGCGCTTAAGGCGTTGCAGCAATGGGACGCGGCTGTGAAAAGTTATGGACAGGCTATTGCACTGGCCTCAGGCTATACCGAAGCTTTTTATAATCGTGGCATTGCGCTCCAGGAACTCGGCCGTTTGGACGAAGCCTGCGATAGTTTTGAGCGGGCAATAGCGCTAAAACCGGACTATGCCGAGGCTCATTTTCACGCTGGCAATATATATAATCTGCTCGGCAAAGCAGCGGCTGCGCTAAAGTATTATCAACGGGCTATCGAACTCAAACCGGACTACGCTGAAGCACACCTGAACTGCGGCAACGTATTAAAGGCGCTCGATCAACCAGAGGCAGCGGTAATAAGTTATCAACAGGCCGTCACCTTGAGAGCGGATTACGCGGCAGGGCATTTCAATCTGGGTATTGCCCTTTTAGAGCAAGCGCAGTTTGCCGAGGCGTTAAAAAGTTTTGACAGGGTCATCACCCTCAAGCCATCTCATGCTGAAGCCTGCTTCAACAGGGGGGCTGCACTCCATGAACTCAGGCGTCTGGACGAAGCGGTGTTGAGTTATGATCAGGCACTGCTGCACAAGCCGGATTATGCCCAGGCTTTTTCCAATCGTGGCCTGGCACTGTATGAACTCAACCGACTGGACGAAGCGCTGGATAGTTATGCTCAGGCTATCGCACTCAAACCCGATTATGCGGAAGCTTATTCCAATCGGGGCATTACCTTCAAGGCACTCGGACAGCTGGACTCAGCGCTAACCAGTTATCAGCAAGCCATCGCCCTCGAACCAGACTATGCTGAGGCGCATTTCAATCAGTCTTTGTGCTATTTGCAGCTCGGAAATTTGTTAGCGGGCTGGAAAGGATATGAATGGCGCTGGAAGCAAAAAAAAACCTCAGTCCGGAAATTTACCCAACCACGCTGGAGCGGCACAGAGGCGCTTGCCGGCAAGTCTATTTTACTCTACAGCGAACAAGGTCTGGGCGACACGCTACAATTTTGTCGCTATGTCAGACTAGTCAGCGCATTGGGTGCTTGCGTTTTTCTGGAAGTACCACCGACTCTAAAAGGCTTGCTGACGAAACTGGAGGGGGTTTCACAAATATTTGCAACGGGTGAAGAACTGCCCATGTTTGATTACCAGTGCCCGTTGCTGAGTCTGCCTGCTGCCTTCAACACCGAGCTACACAACATTCCCGCCCCGCTGCGCTATCTCAATGGCAAGCTCGACAAGCTGACTGAATGGCAATTAAAACTGGGAACTCAGCACAAACCCCGCCTCGGTCTGGTCTGGCGTGGCAACGCGATGCATCAAAATGACAGCAACCGGAGCATTCCGCTGAGTGATTTCATCCGTTTATTGCCGGATGGTTATCAGTACATAAGTTTACAAAAGGAAGTCACCGCAGAAGATCAGCAACTGCTCGATAAGCGCAGCGACATCCTGTATTTTGGGAAGCAGTTGCAGGATTTTTGCGATACAGCGGCCCTGTGCGAATGCATGGATTGTGTCGTCAGTGTGGATACCAGTGTCGCACACCTGGCTGCAGCAATGGGCATAGACCTGTTGCTTTTGCTACCCTTCAATCCGGATTGGCGCTGGATGCAGGACAGAGCCGACAGTCCGTGGTATCCAACGGTAACACTCTACCGGCAGCACCAGCCAGGAGCGTGGGAACGGGTCTTTGAACAGCTAAAAAATGCTTTGCAAAGCGCTTTGCCGGGTAGACCGGAAGCACATCTGAAACGCGGTCTGGCACTCAAGGGAAGGGGGCAATATCAGGCGGCGCTAGCGCACTATGAACTGGCACTTGCGCAGCAACCGGACTATACAGAGGCTTATTTATACCAAGGCAATGCCTACAGTTTTCTCAAACAGCGGGATGCTGCCATAAAAAGCTATGACCAGGCACTACTCCACCAGCCTGACTTTGAACTGGCGCACTTCAATCGCGGGATAGTGCTGCAGGAACTCAAGCGACTGACAGAAGCCGCACAGAGCTTTGACAGGGCTTTTGCCCTCAACCCGGAGCATGCGTATCTGTTTGGCATGCGCTTGCACACCCTGAGGCAAATTTGTGATTGGCAGCAGGCAGCAAGCGATTTTTCGCAACTCGAGCTGCAACTTCTGAACCATCAAAAAGTCGCTCTGCCTTTTCCTGTGCTGGCGCTAACCAGTTCGCTGACCTTGCAACGCAAGGCGGCAGAAATCTGGGTAAATGATAGCTTCCCGGCAACAATGGCGCTGGCAAAAATCCCCAGGCGCTCCAGGCACGAGAAGATTCGCCTCGGCTATTTTTCTGCGGATTTTCGCAATCACCCTTCTCCTACCTTGTTGCTGAGTCTATATGAAACTCACGATAGAACAAAATTTGAAGTGATTGCCTTTTCCTTTGGCCCGGACACCGGGGACAAAATGAGAAAAAAACTGGAAGGAGTTTTCGATAAATTCATCGATGTCAAGAATCAAACCGACCTTGAAATCGTCCAGCTCGCCAGGCGGTTGGAAATAGATATTGCCATCGATCTGATGGGGTTCACCGCCAATAGCCGGACTGGAATATTCGCGCTCGGTGCAGCCCCGCTACAGGTCAATTATCTCGGCTATCCAGGCACGATGGGCGCTCGCTATATCGACTATATTATTGCCGACAACACGGTGATTACCGACAGTAGCCACTATGCTGAGAAAATTGTTTCCTTGCCCGGCAGCTATTATCCGACCAGCTACCCGCGATACGATCCGATGCTGGCAAGCACTCCGCTCACGCGGAATACCTTGGGTTTGCCAGAGCAGGGTTTCGTATTCTGCTGCTTCAACAACAACTTCAAAATCACACCGGCTACTTTTGACGGCTGGATGCGCATCCTGCAGCACGTCGAAGGCAGCGTGCTATGGCTGCTCGAAGATAATGTGGCCGCGTCCGGCAATTTGCGCAAGGAGGCCGAAAATAGGGGGGTAACCGGCGAGCGGCTGATTTTTGCCAAACGTTTGCCTATGGCAGAACATATGGCCAGACATCTTGCTGCGGATTTATTCCTCGACACGCTTCCCTATAATGCCCACACCACTGCCAGCGATGCGCTATGGGCTGGCCTGCCGGTATTGACCTGCCTGGGTGACGCTTTCGCCAGCCGGGTTGCTGCCAGCCTGCTCAAGGCAATAGACTTGCCGGAACTGATTACCGCGACTCAGCAGGAATTTGAGGCACAGGCAATCGCGCTGGCGACCCAACCCGAGCGGTTAAACCGGATCAAACAGCAGTTACAGCATAATCGGCTATGCACGCCGCTGTTCGATAGCCGCTTATATGCCCGGCATATCGAAGCGGCGTACAGGCAGATGATGGAGCGTTATTACCAGAACTTGCCGCCAGCGCCTATCCAGGTCACTCAGCAAATTCCGGTGAATGTCGCAGACTGGTACGAGCAGGCGGTACGTCTGCAGGAGGCTGCAAAGTTTAATCCGGCGAAAGCGCTTTATCAGAAAATCCTCGAAGCACAACCCGATCATTTTGCTGCGTTGCATCGACTGGGTGTAGCTGAATTGCAAACCCAACACTATCAGCGTGCAGTGCAACTGCTGGATCAAGCGATAAGACTTAATCCTGACAGCGCCGCCGCTTATTCCAACCGTGGCAATGCGCTCAAAAATCTCGGACACATACCAGCGGCGATAGACAGTTATGACCAGGCACTGAAGCTCAAACCAGACTTTACTGAAGTTTATTATAACCGGGGCAATGCGCTCAAGGAACTCAAGCAATTTGAAGCTGCGATTAACAGCTATGACCGTGCCATTGAGCTGAGGCCTGCCTATAGGGAAGCCTATTACAACCGTGGCAACGCACAAAAAGAACTCAGACAACTAGAAGCGGCTGTAAACAGCTATGAACAGGCGATCTTGCTCAAGCCGGCTTATGTGGAGGCACTTTACAATCTTGGCAATACCCAAAAAGAACTCGGACGTTTTGAAGAAGCAGTCACCAACTATCAACGGGCCATCGCAATCAAGCCGTCCTATGCACAAGCCCATTACAATCTCGGCAATGCCTACCAACAGCTCAAACAGCTCGAAGCTGCACAACAATGTTATGAGCAAGCGGTAAAGATCGATCCCGCTTATGCAGATGCACACGCCAGCCTTGCCAATGTGCTGCATGAACTGAACGCTTCAGAAGCGGCGTTACTCAGCTATGACCGTGCCATCGCGCTCAACCCGGAATGCGCAGAATATTATTGCAGTCGTGGCAGCGTACTTCAGGAACTCAAGCAATCCGAGGCCGCTGTAGCCAGTTATGAGCAGGCAATCGCACTCAAGCCGGATTTTTCGGTTGCCTACTCCAACCGGGGCGCTGCACTCCAGACCCTCAAGCAATTTGAAGCCGCACTAGCCAGTTATGACCGTGCCATCGCGCTCAACCCGACTTATGCAGAAGCCTTTTATAACCGTGGCACGGCGCTGAAAGAACTCAAGCGCTTTGGGGACGCGGTACAAAGTTACCAGCAAGCGATCGAATTGAAAGCGGATTATGCTAATGCGCACTGGAATCAATCACTGTGCTATTTACAGCTCGGCAATTTCGCTCCCGGCTGGAAAAAATACGAGTGGCGCTGGGAGCAAAAATCCTTAAAGCCGGGATTGCGCAAGTTTGCACAACCGCTCTGGCTGGGCGACGAACCGCTGGCAGGTAAACGGATTTTGCTGCATAGCGAACAAGGGTTGGGCGATACGCTACAGTTTTGCCGCTATGCAAAGCAGGTTAATGAGCTGGGAGCAGAGGTTATCTTGCAGGTACAACCGGCGTTACTGACACTGCTGGAAAATCTGCAGGGCGTCGCGCAGTTGCTGGCTACAGACGCCTTGTTGCCCACTTTTGATAGCCATTGCCCGTTACTTAGCCTGCCCGGGGCCTTCAACACGCTACTCGAAAATATCCCGGCGCCGTCGCGCTATCTCACGGCCAGGGCAGACAAATTAAAGGAATGGAGTCTCAAGCTGGGTGCTCAGACCAGACCGCGTATCGGACTGGTTTGGAGCGGAAATTCGCTGCATAGTAACGATCACAACCGGAGCATTCCGCTGAAAGATTTTATCAGTGGCTTGCCTGAGGGTTATCAGTATGTCAGCCTGCAAAGAGAGCTCAAGGCGACCGACCAAACAGCACTGGATTCGAGCACTATCCTGCATTTTGGCACACAGTTACAGGATTTTAGCGACACAGCTGCCTTATGCGAACTCATGGATTTAGTGATCAGTGTAGACACCAGTGTGGCACATCTGGCCGGTGCCATGAGCAGGCCGATCTATATTCTGTTACCGGTCAATTCGGATTGGCGCTGGATGCAGCATCGGCGCGACAGTCCCTGGTATCCGAGTGCAACCCTCTATCGGCAGGAGAGACCAGGAGATTGGCAGGCGGTGTTTGAACAGCTAAGGTCGGCATTGCAAGCTGCTCTGCCCGCAGCTGCACCGCAGGAAAAAAAGTCGGTTGATCATTCGTTTCAACGTGGCCTGGCCTTGCAGCAACAAGGCCAGTTTTCAGCGGCTGCCGTGATCTTCGAAGCTATACACCAGCGCCAACCGAATCACTTTGATGCGCTGCATATGCTGGGAGTGCTTGCGGCTCAAACCAACGATTACCCGCGTGCCGTCAATCTGATCACTCAGGCGCTCAAGATAATTCCTGACAGCGCTGCGGCTCACTATAACCTGGGTATTGCGCTCAAAGAACTCAAGCAACCCGAGGCTGCGCTCAAAAGTTATGCTCAGGCGATCGCCTTGCAACCGACTTATGCAGAAGCCTATGCAAGCCGGGGCAATCTGCTCAAAGACCTAAAGCAACTGGAGGCTGCAGTCAGCAATTATGACCAGGCTCTGGCGCTCAAACCGGCTCAGGATTTTTTGTATGGCATGCGTTTACATACCCAGATGCAGATCTGCGATTGGCGAGACGTTGAAAACCAGTTCGCGCAATTAGCCCTCAAAATTCAAGACAATGAAAGAGTCACCACGCCATTTATCGCGCTGGCGATAACCGATTCCTTGTCGCTGCAGCTCAAGGCGGCTGAAATCTGGATCAAGACAAAGTACCCTGAAAACCACGCACTTCCCAAAATCCCCAAACGCCCCAGGCACCCTAAAATACGCATTGGCTATTTTTCGGCGGATTTTCGCAATCATCCGGGTGCCTGGCTGATGGCCGGTTTATTTGATGCGCATGACCGCAACCAGTTTGAAGTGACTGCCTTTTCCTTCGGCCCGGATACCCGTGATGAGATGCGCAAAAGACTGGAAGGCGCATTCGATCAATTTATTGATGTCAGCAACAAGTCTGACCGGGAAATAGCCGAACTGGCAAGGTGCATGGAGATCGATATCGCCATCAACCGCAGCGGACATACCCTAGGTAGCCGAACCGGGATATTTGCACTCAGGGCTGCACCGATTCAGGCAAGTTACCTTGCGTATCCCGGGACGGTGGGCGCACCTTACATGGACTATCTGATTGCAGACCATACCTTGATTCCAGAAACCAGTCAGCCGTATTATTGCGAAAAAATTGCCTATCTGCCAGATAGTTATATGGTGACTGATGACAAACGCCGCATCGCCGATAAAAACGACAGCCGGAAAGAACTGGGACTACCAGCAAAGGCTTTCGTATTCTGTTGTTTCAACAGCAACTACAAAATCACCCCGCAAACCTTTGCCGGCTGGATGCGCATCCTCAAGCAGGTGAAGGGCAGCGTGCTGTGGCTGTTTGAGGACAATGCCATTGCGGCCAAAAATCTGCGCCTGGAGGCAGCAAAAATGGGGGTCAAGGGAAGCAGGCTAATTTTTGCCAAACGCATGCTTCAGGCAGAACACCTGGCGAGACATCGAGCTGCGGATTTATTTCTGGATACGCTACCCTGTAATGCCCATACCACTGCCTGCGATGCGTTATGGGCGGGATTACCAGTCTTGACCTGCCTGGGTGAAGCCTTCGCCAGCCGTGTTGCTGCCAGCTTGCTCAAGGCGATAGACCTGCCGGAACTGATTACCACGACGCAACCGGAATATGAAGCTCTCGCGGTAACGCTTGCGACCCATCCTGCGCGCTTGAATCAACTTAAGCAGAAGTTACAGAAAAACCGGCTAGACACCCCCTTATTCAATACCCGGTTATTTGCCAGGCATATTGAGGATGCCTACACGCAAATGGTTGAACGTTATCAACTGGATTTACCGCCTGCCAATATCCAGGTATTGCCCTACCCGCAGGACATCGCCGGAAAACTTCAGCGGGGTCTGACGTTGCATCAGCAAGGCCGGCTAGCCGATGCAGCCACCCTATTCGAAGAAATTCTCCAGCAACAACCCGGGCAGTTTGATGCGCTGCATTTGCTGGGCGTGATTGCGGCTCAAACCAACCAGGATCAAAAATCTGTCGCATTGATCCGTCAGGCAATCGCAAATAATCCTGATAATGCCGCAGCGCACTCTAATCTTGGCAATGCGCTCAAGCAACTTGGACAAGCAGACGCAGCCATAAAAAGCTACCAGCGTGCCATTGCCCTGCAACCGGACTATGCCGACGCGCATTTAAACCTGTCGTTGTGTCTCTTGCAGACCGGCGCTTATGCCAACGGCTGGAAAGAATACCAATGGCGCTGGGAAAAAGCGCAGACACCGCCACGAAAATTTACCCAGCCACTCTGGCTAGGCGCTGAACCGCTGTCAGGCAAACGCATTTTGCTCTACAGTGAACAAGGTTTGGGCGACACCCTACAGTTTTGCCGCTATACAAAACAGGTCAGCGAGCTGGGTGCGCAAGTGATTCTGCAAGTACAGCCCCCCTTGCAAGGTTTACTGGCGAGTCTGGAAGGTGTTTCACAACTGCTGGCAACAGGCGACGCGCTGCCCGCTTTTGATTACCATTGCCCCTTGCTAAGCTTGCCACTGGCATTCAAGACCGTCATCGAAACCATCCCAAACACCACTCCTTACCTCAAAGCGCATAAGTTGGAAGAATGGCGCTTGAAGCTCGGTGTTAAAACCAAACCCCGCATCGGGTTGGTGTGGAGTGGCAGCAAAACCTTTGCCAATGACCACAATCGAAGCATCCCACTTGCCGATATTCTCAAATTTTTGCCCGACGGCTATCAACTGCTAAGCTTGCAAAAAGAAGTCCGGACTGACGATCTGCAAACACTGCAGTCACGTCCCGACATCCTGCATTTTGGCGGGCAGGACTTCTGCGATACGGCTGCCTTGTGCGAGTTGATGGATGTGGTGATCAGTGTCGATACCAGTGTGGCACACCTGGCGGGCGCACTGGCCAGGAAAGTTTATATCCTGTTACCAGCCAAGGCGGATTGGCGCTGGTTGCAGGAGCGGAACGACAGCCCGTGGTACCCAACGGCAACGCTCTACAGGCAAACGCAACTTGGTGATTGGGATGCGGTATTTGCACAGCTAAAGCGTACCTTGACAGCACAGTTGCCCGCTACGACAGGCAGCACCACTGAACAGGCAAAAATATACCCACAGGCATTAGCCTTACATCAGGCAGGCAAGTACTCGCAAGCGGAATCTCTATATCAGCAAATACTGGAAAAGCAGCCGGAAAATTTTGAGGCCTTGCATATGCTGGGGGTAATTGCCTTGCAAACCCGGCAGTTCGAGCGCGCCGTGCAGCTACTGGATCAGGCGATAGCACTAAATCCGCACAGCTCTGCCGCCTGCTGCAACCGTGGCAATGCACTCCGGCAACTCAAGCGACTGGAGGAAGCGGTACAAAGCTATGATCTGGCCATCGCACTCAGGCCTGACTTTGCAGAAGCCTTTTATAATCGCGGTAATGCCCTAAAAGAACTCAAACAATTAGCGGCGGCCATCAGCAGTTATACGCAAGCCATTTCAATCAAGCCTGCTTATGCTGAAGCCATGCTCAACTGCGGCAATGTGCACAAAGAACTCAAGCAATTGGAACTTGCCATACAGTATTATGCACAAGCAATCGCACTCAAGCCGGATTATGTTGAAGCCCATTATAATTGTGCCCATGCGCTCAGTGAGCTACAGCGCCCGGGTTCCGCTATCACGCACTATGAACGGGCTTTCGCCCTCAAGCCCGATTATCCTTTTTTGCTAGGTATACTCTTGCATGCCAGGATCCATATCTGCGATTGGCGCGAGATTGAAAGCCAAATCGCCCAATGCGAACTGAAACTTGCTCAAGGCGAAAAAGTTTCACTTCCTTTTCCGGTACTGGCGCTAACCGGTTCACTGCCCTTGCAACGCAAGGCAGCAGAAATCTGGAACCAGGATAAGTATCCGACAAGCCTGGAATTGCCTGCCATTGCCAAACGCACCCGGCAAGGGAAAATCAGAATCGGTTATTATTCGGCGGATTTTCATAACCACGCCACCGCCTATTTGATGACTGAACTGTTCGAGTTGCATGATGCTAATCAGTTTGAGCGGTTTGCATTTTCCTTCGGCCCCGATATAAAACATGAAATGCGTGATCGGGTTGCCAACGCCTTCGATCAGTTTAGCGAGGTCCGGATGCAATCGGATCTGGCCATCGCACAGCTCTCCAGAAAACTCGAGATAGACATTGCGATCGACCTGAAGGGTTTTACCCAGGACAACCGGGCCGGTATTTTCGCCATGCGCGCAGCCCCCATCCAGGTCAGTTATCTGGGTTACCCCGGCACCATGGGCGCACCCTACATGGATTATCTGATCGCGGATAGCACGCTGATTCCAGAATTCAGTCAGTCACAGTATGCCGAAAAAATTATCTATCTACCTAACAGTTATCAAGTCAATGATCGCAAAAGGGTGATAGCCGCACAGACCTTTAGCCGACAGGAATTAAGCTTACCCGCAGCCGGTTTCATCTATTGCTGTTTCAATAACCATTACAAAATCACCCCGAACACTTTTGCCGGCTGGATGCGTATCCTGAAGCAGGTAGCGGGCAGCGTGCTGTGGTTGCTTGAAGACAATCCGCTGGCAGCCGACAATCTGCGACGCACCGCCGAAAAATCCGGTGTAGCGGCCGAGCGTCTGATTTTTGCTCAAAGAATGCCGCTGGCTTTGCATCTGGCCAGACATCGTGTGGCCGATTTATTTCTCGACACGCTGCCTTACAATGCCCATACCACTGCCAGCGACGCCCTGTGGGCAGGATTACCGGTATTGACCTGTATGGGTGCAGCCTTCGCCAGCCGGGTGGCGGCCAGTCTGCTCAACGCGGTCGGCTTGCCGGAACTGGTGGTGGACACACAACAGGAATACGAGAGGCTGGCGATAACACTCGCGGCCGATTCTGAACGGCTGAATGCACTCAAACAGAAGTTACTGAAAAACCTGCCTGCTGCGCCGTTGTTCGATACCAGACTGTTTACCCGACATATCGAAGCAGCCTACACGCTGTTGATGGAGCGCTACCACGCCGATTTACCCCCTGCAACGATCACCGTTCCACCTATCCTGCCCTCGGGAAATTTACTGTCCGTTCAGTCCGAAATAGCAGCTGAGTTGCCGGTCTGGTACTTTAAGGCTGCTGCGAAAAAGGAAAATCTGGGCGATTATCTAGGTTGTTATATGCTTGAAAAACTCTCGCAAAAACCTTCCCGGTTTGTCACTCTGGAATCTGGAAAACCGGTTTATATCACGGTAGGCAGTGTATTGCATGCCGGGCTACATGAAAAATGTCTGGTTTGGGGCTCAGGGTTTATTTCCGAACAACAGGTAGTTTCCAGTGCGGTGAAATTATTCGCGGTAAGGGGCAAGTTGACGCAAGATAGGTTAAGAAGTCTTGGGTGTGCAGTGCCAGAGCCGCTAGGAGACCCGGCTTTGCTGATGCCCTATCTATATCAGCCCAAGCCTGGCAAAAACAAGCTAAAGCTGGGGATTATTCCCCACTATCAGGACTCGAAAGATTTACGCGCCCGTATGCCGGGTAAACTTGATAAAGTAAGCTATTCGTACCGTATTTTCAATATTTTGAGCGCGAATGTTGAAGAATTTATTGATAATATTGTGAGTTGTGAATTCATTGTTTCCAGTTCCTTGCATGGACTAATCCTGGCGCATGCCTATAAGGTACCTGCCCTATGGGTCAATTTTTCCGGCAAACTGATAGGTGGTTCCTTCAAATTTCATGATTATTTTTCCTCGGTTGGACTGCCGTTATACCCTGCCTTCGATTTTCGCTCGGGAAAAATAGATCTGCAGGCATTTTTGGAAATTCATGCGGCGCATCGTGACCTTGCAGGCATCGTCAATTTTGATCCTGTCCCCTTGCTCGATTCCTGCCCGTTCCTGAATGAGAACATAAAATCTCAAATTCACCATGAATTGCCATGATTCACTGCTAATCAGGTTCAGCACACATGACCTATGACGAAACCGAGGTGCAAGCCCGCTACTCGCAAGGATTGGCATTGCATCAACAGGGTCGGCTTGAAGAAGCGAAAGCCCTCTATCAGGAAATCCTCAAAAATCAGCCTGATCATTTTGAGTCTCAGCATTTGCTGGGTGTGCTGGCTTTGCAAGCCGGGCAATTTACCCAGGCCGTCGAATTGCTGGGTCAGGCACTCAAGCTGAAGCCAGACAGCGCGGCGGCTCAGGTAAATCTCGGTAATGCGCTGAAGAATCTCAAGCATTTTGCGGCTGCGCTGCAAAGTAATGACCGGGCGATTGCGCTAAAACCTGACTATGCGGAAGCCTACTACAACCGGGGCAATGTGCTCAAGGCGCTCAAGCAATTGGACGCTGCAATCAAGAGTTTTGACCAGGCGATCCTCATCCGTCCGTCTTATGCCGAAGCCTGCTTCAACCGTGGCAACGCGCAGAAAGAACTCAAGGATCTGGACGCTGCGCTAAAGAGCTATGAACTGGCCATAGCCAGCAAGCCCGCTTATACCGAGGCCTATTACAATCGTGGCAATGTGCTCAGGCAGCTTGGGCGACTGGAAGCGGCCTGTGATAGTTATGCACGCGCTGCCGAACTCAGGCCAAGCTACACCGAAGCACAGCTAAACTGCGCCAGGCTACTTCAGGAACTAGGTCGTTTTGCTGCTGCGGTACAGAGTTATGACTTGGCACTGTTGCACCAACCGGATTGTGCTGAGGCGTACTTCAACAGAGCGCTGTCGCTCAGTGAATTGAAACAACCGGACGCGGCCCTTGACAGTTATAACCAGGCACTCGCGCTCAGACCGGATTATGTTGAAGCTTACCTGAATCGTGGCATTCTGCAGAAGCAACTCAAGCAACTGGAGGCTGCCATCGAGAGTTATGACCGTGCCCTTAGCCTCAAACCGGATTGCACCCAAGCTTACATCAACCGTGGCAATGCACTCGCGCTACTCAAGAGATCAGAGGCTGCACTAGACAGTTATGATCAGGCTCTTGCACATCAGCCAGACTATGCGGATGCCTATTATTACCGCGGCATCGTACTCCAGGAAATCAAGCGACTGGTTGAGGCGGTCAGCAGTTATCAACAGGCGTTAGCCCTCAAACCTGACTATCCTTTTTTACATGGCATCCTGTTATACACCCGGATGTATA
>CAIRBC010000217.1 GCA_903876685.1 uncultured Nitrosomonadales bacterium
AGGGAAACGGGCATGATGGGTTTCATCATCAGGGGTGGCAATTTGCCATGCCCGTTAGGTGAACGGAATGCTACGATACTAGACCTGACCCAGAAACTGCGAAACTGTGACCCCGAAACTGCGCAGCAATTTTGGACAACGTGATCTCCGATGGCACGATGCTGTTGGATCTGGCGGTGCAGCCGTCGGTAGTGTGATGTGGTGGAAACGGCTGAAAAGCCAAAAAATTTATATGCTATTTTACTTATTGCAAATTATCTGAAAGCAATCTACGATTGAGTAAATAGGAACCAGCTTATGCAAAAAACGCGGGGCTTCATAGCTTACAATCTACCATGAACAAAATTGATACTTCAAATTGCGATAATGAACCAATTAGATACCCTGAGGCGATTCAACCCCAAGGCGTGTTACTGGTAGTAAGTGCATCAACCGGGGTTGTAGAAGCAGCGAGCGAATCCAGTGCAACGCTGCTGGGGTTGCCTGCCGAAATCATGTTGGGACAGCGGTTAAGTACCCTTTTCGGATTTGATGCTGAGACTTCAATTTTAGCTTCTGCGAGTGACTATTATCAACCGCCTATCCCTTTAATACTGAACGGAAAAAATATTTTTGCACGTTCATTTTTCAACGAGACCAGACAAATTCTGGTCGATATTGAAACCAGAGAAAGTGATTCAGCTGCAGACTTTACGATGCTCTATAGATATCGTCAAGAGATTGATTCACAGAGTCACTTTAATAACCTTGATGAGGTTGTCCAAAACGCTGCTGATTTAATACATGAATTAACTGGTTTTGATCGTGTGATGGTCTATCGTTTTGACAAGCAATGGAATGGCGAAGTTATTGCAGAGTCCCGAGTTGTTAGCATTGAACCTTATCTTGGTCTTAATTTTCCTGCAAGTGATATTCCAAAGCAAGCAAGAGAACTGTTTCATGTAAGCAAAGTACGGCAGATTCCCGACGTTATGTATAGTCCGTCTCCTCTGGTGAGCAATCGAAACACCCCGCCCATAGATTTAGGAAGGTCGAGTTTGCGCAGTGTGTCACCAATCCACCTAGAATATCTGAAGAACATGAAAGTTCGTGCCACACTGGTAGGTTCACTAGTCGTGGACGGTCGCTTATGGGGACTATTATCCTGTCAGCAGAAAGAAAATCCCAAATATTTTGGGCCAATGGCGCGCGATGCGCTGGGATTTATTTTCCAGGATATTGCTGCGCATATCGAGTCCATGTTATTTCGGCTACAGAGGAAAAATGAAAAACATCTAACAATGCTACGCAGAAAACTTATCAATACTATCCGTGATGTTGATATTAAAGTTTTGATGAAGCATGGAATAGTTTCCGACTTGCTAAATGTTGTCAATGCAGATGGATTTGCTTTACTGGTCAACGGCTCAATTCAAACAACCGGCAAAACACCTGATGATGCAAGAATCAGGGAACTTATGATGCGTCGGCATGAGTACGGGGGGGGATCAACCTTATTCTCTTCCAACTCCCTGACCAGAGATCTTGGACTGCATGATAACAATAATGGGGTGGCAGGGGGATTATTCATTTCAACCCGGCAAAAACCAGATATCACGTTGATATGGTTTCGCACAGAGCACCAGTATACTTTGAGGTGGGGCGGTGACCCGATGAATGCACACTGGTTAGATGAAAATGGTCGCATTTCACCTCGGAAATCATTTGAACAATTTTTTCAAAATGTTCATGGTCAATGCATAAACTGGTCTTCGGAGGAATTGGAGTCGGCGGTAGAATTAAGCTCTTTGATTGAGATAGAGGAGCAGAGAAAAGTAGAAGCATTTGCTCAAACTATATTGAATTCTATTCCGGAGAACATCGCTGTTCTGGATTCAAACGGCTTTATTACTTCTGTTAATTCTGCGTGGAAAAACTTCGCTAAATCAAACGGTGCCCCCGAACTTGTGAACAATTCAATTGGTATGAATTATCGCCACATTTGTAATGCAGCAGTTGGAACACAAAACGAAGGTGAAGCTTTGTTATCATGGAATGGCATTGAAGCCGTACTAAACAAGAAAATTAACTGCTTTACCCTGGAATATCCATGCGACTCACCCAGTGAGCGTTTGTGGTTCAGAATGAGCACTTATCCAATGATTGAACCAAACGAAGGTGCGGTGATAGTACACGAAAACATTAGTCAACGTAAGCAAGCAGAGATTGCCTTGTCTGAAGCAAATGAACGATTGGAAAAACGTGTAATTGAACGTACTGAGCAGTTGCACAAACTTGCTGTGGAAACGACCCTTGCAGAGGATCGTGAGCGCCTGGCTTTAGCTCGTGATCTGCATGACGATCTTGGTCAAATTCTACATATTGTGAAGTTGAAACTTTATGATTTGTCCAAGAACCTATCCACCGACTTGTCTTTACAGATGACTGAATTGAACAACCTGATTTCTAATGCAAGCCAACAGGTTCGTTCACTAACTTCACAACTAAGTCCGCCAGCTCTTAGCGATTTAGGTCTTGCGGCTGCATTGCATTGGTTAAGCGATGAAATGATGCGTAATTATGGACTTGATGTTGATGTACGCATCGAAGAAGTTCCAATACCAGTGTCTAAAATTGAATCTGTGATCCTTTACCGTGCTGCCCGTGAGTTGTTGATCAACGTCGCCAAACACGCGACCTCTGACACCACAATTCTTGAACTGCAAAAAAGAGACGACTGCCTATTGTTGGTTGTTGAGGATGACGGAATTGGAATTGACGACCTGGATCGGCTTGCAAAAAATCATAAAGGATTTGGTTTATCAAGTGTTAGAGAAAGAATTTCCTATCTTGGCGGTACCGTGGTGATCACATCAAAAGAGGACGATGGTACAAGAGCAATTCTCAAAATTCCTTGCAGAACCACTACCGATAGGGGGGGGTGAGTATATGAAGATTCGACTAATGTTGGCAGATGATCACTGCATGTTCCGTGATGCGCTGCGAAATACACTTGCTGCAGAATTAGATATGGAAATCGTTAATTCTGTAGGGACAGGACAGGAAGTCATTGATAGTATAGAAATAATCAATCCTGATATATTGATTCTCGATATTGCCTTACCTGACATGAGCGGAATTGATGTGGCTCGGCGTGTCTTAAAAAAACATCCCGATACGCGTATTGTTGCACTTTCGGGTTACGTTTACCGTATGTTTGTTAGCGAGATGATTAATGCTGGCGCGCGAGCCTATGTAGTGAAATCTGCTAAGGCTGAAGAGTTGTTTGCTGCCATCCGAACAGTCAACATAGGTAAAACATTCCTTTCGCCAGAAATAACTTCTGGACTTGTACGTAATGCCTTAAATGCTGATGAGAAACCGCCAATAACAGTATTAACTGAGAGAGAGCGAGAAGTCCTTAGCCTTCTAGCAACTGGAATGCAATCGAAGCATATTGCCGAACAACTTGGCATTTCAGCTGAAACGATAAAATCCTACCGTCGTAATATCAAGCAGAAACTTAATATCTCATCCACAGCAGAGCTAACTCGTTACGCAATTCGTGAAGGTCTCCAGTCTGTTTAAAAAGTTACCTTTACACCCACTAATGGGGGTAAATCACCCCCACTTCAGGTGATGGTTGAACTGCAATTTAATTGATATTATAAATCCATAGACTAAATATTATAGTTGAAATGGATTTGAGCGCCAATGTACAGACGCAGCTGAGGAATGTCACCCATCCTTACCATGCACGCCTCAATCAACATCCATTGATTGCTTGTCTTACCGGGCGAGAATGTCCACTGTTTTTCTATCAAAGTGTACTGATCGCCAATTTACATTTTTATGACAACATGACCCACATCATATAAAGATC
>CAIRBC010000218.1 GCA_903876685.1 uncultured Nitrosomonadales bacterium
AGGGAAACGGACATGGCGGTTTCATTACAAGGGGTGGCATCATTGCCATGTCCGTTAGTAAAGCAGATATTTTTTGCGCATTTCAGAAAATTCACTGATTTTATCCTGCCATTGCACGGCGATGATTTTGGGATCCACTCCGTTGGCGATGTCTTGCAATACCTGGTGATTGCCCACCATGCCGAGAATTTTAGGGAGCTTGAATTCTGCCGGATAAAGTTGGTATAGCGCACTCGCCAATTCTACACCGAGCAGCGGCGAATCCAGTAGCTGCCGATCGGTCAACAGGAGGCGCAGGCCGTGGCATCGTTGATGCTGGAAAGCGGAGGCATCAGGCGTGAAATTTGCCTCGATGAAAAAAACTCCCTTCAGGTTGCGACGGTTCAGGTAATTGGCGAGTTTCTGCCCGTTTATCCAAGGTGCGCCCAGTAGTTCAAAAGGGGTATCGGTGCCGCGCCCGACGCTGAGTTCGGCTCCTTCCACCAGCGCTACGCCCGGGTAAAGAATCGCCTGGGTGAGGGTGCGCAGATTCGGCGACGGGCTGATCCATTGCAGTCCGGTGTTATCGTACCAGGTATTTCTATGGTAGCCGCGCATCTTGATGACATGCAGTTTTGCGCCGATATGCGCCTGATCGTTATACAGGCTGGCCAGTTCGCCGATGGTCATGCCATGTCGAACCGGCAGCGGGAAATAGCCAGTGAAGGATTTCAGATTCGCATCCAGCATCGGTCCTTGCACAATATTGGCGGTGATTGGGTCGGGACGGTCAAGGACATAAAAATCGATGCCCTGTTGAGCCGCCGCTTCCATTGCATAGGCCATCGTTGTGGCATAGGTATAAAAGCGTACCCCTGCGTCTTGAATATCAAAGACCAGCGCATCCAGTCCGTTCAGCATTGCCCCGGTTGGTCGTAGGGTTTTTCCGTAAAGGCTGTAGACGGGTATCCCTGCGTCCATGCCAGAGGAAATGGCTTCGTCGCGGTTGCCATGAATGCCATGCTCCGGACTGAAAATTGCTTTGAGCCTGACCTTGTTTGCGTGTTTGAGCAAGCTGATGATTGAAGTCCCGGCGCTATCGATGCCTGTCTGGTTAGTAATGACACCGACATTTAAACCGTCTAGCGCAGCAAATTTTTCTGCCACCCATACCTCCAGCCCGGTTGCCACTGTTGCGCTGATACGTTTATTCTGGTGTACGTACCAGTCGGCCAAAGCCGGGCGTGCCTCAAGGATTTGTTTGTCTGAGCTGGAGGAGATGTTTGCAGAGACGATACCCAGAATCCCTTTGCGCAACGGTTCGGCATCACCCTTGCCATCGGGGTGTACCCGGTTGGTCAGCACGATCAGAAAAGTCTGGCTGACCGGGTCGATCCATAGCAGTGTGCCGGTGTAGCCACGGTGTCCATAAGAACCTGCCGGGATTAACTGTTCGCGATTGGCCGTGAAGGGGGCAGCGATACTCCAGCCTAGTCCGCGCAGGGTGCCCGGCGGAGATTGGGGAATGCTCATTTTTTCCACTGAGTCGCGGGACAGTATTTGTACGCCATTCAAGGTTCCGCCATTGAGCAGCATACGTGCAAAAATAGCTAAATCATCGGCTGTCGAAAATAGCCCGGCATGCCCGGCTACACCGCCCATGCGGAATGCGGCAGGGTCATGTACCACGCCGCGCAGCAGTTGGTCATTTCTGTACTGGGTAGGTGCAATGCCCAGCTGTGGTGCGGGTTTGAAGCCGGTATGCTGCATGGCGAGCGGCCGGAAAATATGTCTTGCACAATAGACGTTCAAGGTTTCGCCTGAGAGTCGTCTGACCAGTTCTCCCAATATCTCGAAATTGATGTCGCTATAGTTGTAATCGCTGCCTGGCGTTGAGATCGGCTTTTCTGCCACGATTAGCTGCATAGCCGCGTGGTAACCTGACCATTCCGGACGTAAATTGAGGTCTGCGCGTAATCCTGAATAATGGGTGAGCAGTTGCCGGATGGTGATTGCTTGCTTGTGATGGCTGGCAAATTGCGGCCAGTATCGGGCTACCGGATCCTCCAGACGCAGTTTTTTCTTTTCCAGTAACTGCATGATTGCGGTAGTGGTCGCCACTACCTTGGTCAGAGAGGCCAGATCGAATACTGTGTCAGGGGTCATGGACAAGGGCTGAGGTTCGATGGTCTGCAGGCCGTGAGCCTGTCGATACAGGATTTTTGTGCGGTTACCGACCAGGACTACCGCACCCGGAATGTTGCCAGCCTTGATTTCAGCAAGCGACAATTCGCTAATCGCCGTCAGCTTTGGCTCAAATTCCTCTGCAAAGGCACTCAGAGTAATGCATAAACATAGTAGTATCAGCCTCATGGTTTATTGCGGGTTTCTAGTCGTAATCCGTCGTTAGCATATACATTATGTGGATTCCACAGCATCCATCCATTGCTGTTGGATTGATCGGCACCCTCAATTTGCGCACGAATCTGTGAGGCACCGAATTGGGTACGATCGAAGGCATAATCGCGGAACGCCTGCAGCCATGGCCTGAAGCGTATTCCAGGCAGACCGGTGCGCTGCTTGGCTTTTTCCAGCGTAAGATAGATGATTTCCTTGGGATGATGCACTGGATTCAGGTAGCCTGGAATGCCGAACTGAAAGCCGGACGGGTAAAGCATGAACGACATATAGTCCAGTGCCGGGGCAAGATTTTCAAGCTTCTGACCAATATCGGTGTCATTGCTATTCCATACCACATAGCCGAACAAGTCGGCTGATAAAAATACATTATACGGTGTGAGCCTTTTGCGTGCCTCGGCAAAAAATCCGGAAATCGCTGCGACCCGGTTTACCTCGGTGTTGGGCATCGGGTAGACCAGTCCGCGCCTATCGGGAAAGCGCACATAATCAAACTGGATTTCATCAAAGCCGGCGCGAGCAGCCTCTACCGCCAGGTCGATGTTGTAGTCCCAGACGGCACGGCTATAAGGATTACACCAGGCCAGTCCTTCACGGTCTCTGAAGATAGCACCACTGGCCGTTTTGATGGCTAGCTCGGGTCGGTTGGCAGCCAGAGGGCTGTCTTTGAAGACGACGATTCTTGCGATGCTATATATTTTCTTTGCATGCAAATCGGCTGCCAGTGTTTTCAGGTTCTTGATGGTGATTATTTTTTGTGCGCCTATCGTCGAGGCCAGCGCAGTATCGCTCTTGAACGAGACCCAGCCCCGGTCGCCTTTCAGATCTATCACCAGTGCGTTGAGTTCGGTTTCTGCCATCAGCTTCAATGCCGCTTCGCGCAAATGTCTATCCCCGATCCCATAAAACGAGAGATAGAGCGCCTTGGGTGTGAAGGGCTCCAGCGCAATGGTCGCGTCTTTGGGTGCAGTGGGTGTCGCCATTTCCTGACGCAAATGCGCGTAAGCCCTGATGCCTAACTGATCGCCGCTGCCGGAAATCTGAAATTTTCCATTGGCTGTGGTGTGAGTCACGGTATTGCCGAGCGTTACCATTGCGTCGACGATGGGTTTTTTACTTTGGGCATCGATGACGGTGCCGCTATAGTTGGTCGTAACTGCTGTGGCAGGCACGACCCATAAGGTCAATAGAAATAACAGGCTGAAGTTTTTCATGGCGATTCCTTGGGCTTGAGGTGAGGACGCGATACTTCGGCAAGCAGGTTTTCAAGAGCGTGCTTCTGGTTAGTCATCAGAAATCTGGGCAAGGCCATTAGCTTGTCGGAACGACCGGCAGGTCGTGCCTCCAGCGTGAAGGCGGCGCTATAACCCTGTTTTTTGGCATTTTCCATTAAATTTTCATCAAAAATCCCATAAGGCCAGGCAAGCATATCCACCGGTTTATCCAGACGCTGTTGTAGTACCTGTTTAGATTTGTAGAGCTGAATTTGCACCAGACTTTGATAGGCATCAGCGGACAGACGCTTTTTTTCCTTTTTGAAGTTGGGATGCCAGTAGCTATGTGACTGTATATCAACCAGTCCGCTGTCCTGCATTTCGCGCAATTGCTGCCAGGTCATCGCGTAGGAAGCATTGGATATGGCCGATGGGTAAATGAACAGGGTGACCGGGATATGGTCACGCTTGAGCAGCGGATACATCTCGGTGTAAATGGATTTATGACCGTCATCGGCGGTAATAACCACAGAGCGTTCTGGCAGGCTGTGCGCCTTGCCTGCGATAAAGTCAGTCAGATTCCGCAAGGGTATGACGCTATAACCCTGTGCCTTCAGATAGGCGAGATCGGACGCAAAAGTTCGAACGGTCATCGAGTCCGCAATCACGGAACCCAGACGATGATAGAGCAATATGGGTGCGCTGACAGACTCTGCACCCCAGGCAGCAGTGTACGCAAGCAATAGCACAAACCATGTGTTTTTCATGTCAGCCTAGCCCTTTTGAAATACATTCTGTTGAAAAGAATGAAAAAATCAAATGCAGTCGCAGCTTTCAAGCAATGGTTAAAGCCTGTCTCGTTACTTTTTCAGCATAGCACAAAAAATCGGGAAGAGGGGGAGTTCAAATCCGGGTAGCGAGGGTGCGCTGCTAAACTGGAAATTTTGCTATGTACCAGCAAGGATAAGCCAAGTTAAATATTTCCTTCTCCCCTCGCCAGCGAGAGGAGAATAATACAGTGTCCGTGCCTGCTAAATCTTGAACACTGCCACGGCTCCCTTCACCTGATGAGCCTTGGACTGCAGTTCATGTGCAAGACTCAGCAGATTATTAGCCGCGCCGGAATTTTGCTCTGACATATGTGCGACCAACTCGGTATTTTTTGCCAGTTCGTTTGAGGCGACAGTTTGTTCGGCCAGCGCAGCTGAAATATCATCAATCACGTTGGCTACTTCGCCAAAATTTTGCTGAATCGTGGCAATCGAACTCTGTGCCGTTTCCGCATCCGCGACCCCTTGTCGGGTGGTTTCGACTACCTTGCCCATACTGTCCAGGGTATGACGCACCACTTCACTTATTTTTTCAGACATCAGGTTTATCTCGCTGGTGGCATTGCCGGTACGTTCGGCCAGTTTGCGCACCTCGTCGGCCACCACCGCAAAACCACGACCCTGTTCACCCGCACGTGCGGCCTCAATCGCAGCATTCAATGCCAGCAGATTAGTCTGGTCTGCAATATCCTTGATGACTTTTACCACATCAATAATACGGGTTGCATTTTCACCTAATCTGGAGACCTCGCCCGAGGCTGTTTCAATTTCCTGTGCCGTCTGCAGCAGGCCTGAAACGGTCTTGTTAACCACCTTGGCACCCGCTTCGGTGCTGCTCCGCGAGGCATCGGCAATATTCCTGGCATTGCCGCCCTGTGAGCTGATATGAGAGGTGGATACACTCATTTCCTCGATGGTTGCAGCCATGGTGCTTACCGAATTCGACTCATTATTGACATTCCCGGCGATCTGCTTGGCTGCTGCGGCCAGTGAGTTAGCCATATCTTCAACCTGATTGGCCTGCTCTTTTACCGTTGAAATCATCCCGCGCAGGCTACGCTGCATATGAAAAGCACTTTCCAGCAGACTGCCTGCGGCAACAGATGTGGGTGAATGTGAAAAATCGCCCGTAGCCATCGTATTCACCACCTGTGCCACCTGCAGCGGATCGCCACCCAGTTGACCGAGTACCTTGCGTGTAATCCCCAGGCCGAATAATAGTGCCGCAACCAGAATCCCTGTGCCGACCATGAGCAGTACCAGAATACTATTGCGAGCGACCGAATGAAATTCTGCATTGGCAGTTTTGGATTCAAGTTGAATGTCTATCTGAATTTTGATCAGTTTCTCGGAAATTATCTTTTTCTGCTGGTCGAGTTTGTCGTCTATAGGGCTGATCACGGCCAGGTTTTTGGGGTCACTATGCAACACTGGCAGCATTTCCTTCTCGTAAATCACGATGAAGCTGTCGTAGGCCTGACGCGCCGACTTGGCCAGACTTCTTTCTTGATCAGTGGTGGCGTTATGTTCCACCTCTTTCATTTGTTTCTCGGTTTTCGCCTTTATTTCCTGCCATAACTTTGCGCTTTCTTCAAGGTTGCCATTAATAATGCTATCGGCAACAATTTCGTAGAGCGCCTGGCCTATGTAAGAACCATCTGTAGTCTGGAGACTGTCTTCGGCACGTGTCGCCGCTGCTTCATGCATGTTGCTAAGTCTGGACAAGGTGGACCAGGACAGACCGATGATGATGATAAGACTGCAGGCAAACAAACCGATTAAAAAGTAAATTTTCTTAGCCATGATAGTTACCCATAATTAACACTAAAATTTCATCAGATTGATGATTTTGAACAGGCTCAGGTAGTCCCTGATCTTGAGTGATTTTATCGTAATATGGGTCTTTCAATCAATAAATAATGCAGATTTTTTAATATTTTTGATTTTTTTCATATAATTTGACTTCGAATTTGCAAAATTTGATACTAGTAAACAAGTCAATACGATTCAGACGGGCGTGAATTCGTGCGTGATATGCGCAGGGTTGATACCCTCCTTTAAAGTAAGTGTTTTGGGTTGATCACTTTCCTGTTAAAATCGCGAACTCGATAAATTTTCCAGAGTAGTGCTGCTGAAACAGGCACGACACTCCAATTAGTAGACTTAAATGAGCAACGAAACTTTACAGGCCGTGCGCGGCATGAACGATATACTGCCGGATGAGGCAGCGCTTTGGTTGTGGTTCGAGGAAGTGGTGCGCGACTGGTTGCATAGCTATGGTTATCGTAATATCCGCATGCCGCTGGTCGAGCCGACCTCATTATTCAAGCGCGCTATTGGTGAAGTCACCGATATCGTCGAAAAGGAAATGTACAGCTTCGAAGATGCCTTGAATGGTGATCTTCTGACGCTACGTCCGGAAGGTACCGCCTCCTGTGTGCGAGCAGCGCTCCAGCACAATTTGCTGTATAACGCGACGCAGCGTCTGTATTACTACGGGCCGATGTTTCGTCATGAGCGCCCGCAGAAGGGGCGTTATCGCCAGTTTCATCAGTTCGGTGTGGAAGCACTGGGTTTTGCCGGTCCTGATATCGACGCCGAACAGATCCTGATGTGCGCACGTTTGTGGCGCAAGCTGGGTTTGAAGGATATTTCCCTGCAAATAAATACCTTGGGCGATACGGCAGCCAGACAGCGGCATCGTTCCAGGCTGATTGTTTATTTTGAACAGCATCGGGAACTGCTGGATGCGGATGCGTTGCGTCGATTGCATAGCAATCCGTTGCGGATACTGGATAGCAAAAATCCGGCGATGCAATCTTTGATTGCCGCAGCACCCGCTCTTTCAGACGAATTGGAAACAGAGGCATTGCGGCATTTTGAGGAATTGCAAACGATACTCAGGCGGCACGACCTGCCATTTGAAATAAATCCGCGTCTGGTACGCGGCCTGGATTATTACAACCGCACCGTGTTCGAATGGGTGACTCAGCGACTGGGCGCTCAGGGTACGGTCTGTGCAGGCGGTCGCTATGACGGCTTGGTCGAACAAATTGGCGGCAAGCCTGCAACGGCGACCGGTTTCGCGATGGGGGTGGAGCGCTTGCTGGCGCTGTTGCAGGAAGATGGCATGGCGCTACCCAAATCGCAAGTGAATGTATATGTGGTGCATCAGGGCGAGTTGGCCGGACGGTTGGCCAGTCAGGTAGCGGAGTTACTGCGCGATGATCAATTGCGGGTGTTGCTGCATTGTGGCGGTGGCAGCTTCAAGTCGCAAATGAAAAAGGCGGATGCCAGCGGTGCAACGGTTGCCGTGGTGATCGGTGATGATGAAGCACAAGCTCACGAGGTCAGCGTGAAGCCGATGCAAGGTGGCGTGCAGCAGCGGGTGAGCGTGCAGAATCTTGCCGCAACGGTTAAAACATTTATCAAGTAGGAGAAAATCATGGCAGTACTGGACTTGCAGGAACAGGAACAACTCGACGCGTTCAAGGCGTGGTGGAAAGAGAACGGCAATCGCCTGTTAGGTATGTTGCTGGTGGTGCTGGTGGTCGTGGGCGGGTGGCGTGGCTGGCAGTATTATCAGCACCAGCAATCGCTCGAGGCGGCCACCTTGTATGCCGGGTTCATGCAGCAATTGGCTAGCAATGATGCCAAGCGTGTCAATGATGCAGCCACTGCGGTCTTGGATAAATATGCTTCCAGCGGTTATGCCTCGCGCGCAGCGCTGTTGGCGGCTTCCGTGAATGAACAGGCCAAGGACGCAGCGCTCGCCAAGAAGCAATTGCAGTGGGTTATCGATCATACCAAAGAGCCAGGCCTGAAGGATGTCGCAAGCCTGCGACTGGCGGCGGTGTTGCTGGATGAGAAAAACCTCCCGGAGGCGATGAAATTACTTGAAGCCAAACATGCCGCTTCGTTCGATGGCCTGTATGCCGATTTACGGGGCGATGTATTGAGCGCCCAGGGTAAGGTTGAAGAGGCCAAAACCGCTTATAAACTGGCTTATGAAAAAATTGATGACAAAAGCCAGTACCGTAATTTGATTCAGATGAAAATGGACGCCCTGGGTGTCGCAAAATGAAACTGGTTTATCTGTTGCTCGCCAGTTTGATTCTGGGTGGCTGCCAGACGGTTCAGGACTGGTATAACAAAAAGGAAGAGGTCGGGCCCGCCAAACTGCGGGCATTTACCGAGAGCGGCAAATTTGCCGTGCGCTGGCATGCTGAGCTAGGCGATTCGGGTGCGGGTGTTTTGCAACCGGCACTGACCCAGGACTCGATTTATGGGGCTTCGGCTAAAGGGGTTTTGACGCGTGTGGAGCGTACCACCGGTAAAGTTGTGTGGCGTATCGAAACTGGCATTGCGGTCAGCGGCGGTGTAGGCAGCGGAGAGGGGCTTCTGCTGTTAGGTAGCGACAAGGGCGAGGTGCTGGCGTATGGTGATGATGGCAAGCTGCGCTGGAAAATCCGGGTGTCGAGCGAAGTATTGAGTGCCCCTCAGGCAGCTGACGGTGTGGTGATCGTGCGCAGCGGAGACGGTAAAATCGCCGGAGTGAATGCGGTCACCGGCAAGCGTATCTGGTTGTATGAACGTAGCACGCCGGCGTTGGTGGTTCGCAGTCATGCCGGGGTCACCTTGCAGCGTAACGTGGCTTATGCGGGCTTTGCCGGTGGCAAGTTGGTTGCGATTAAGATCAAGGATGGTTCCGTATTATGGGAAGTGTCGGTGTCGCAACCGCGTGGCAGTACCGAGTTGGAACGAATCAGCGACATCACCAGTAACCCGGTAGCCGATGATGAACAGGTTTGCGCCATTGCTTTTCAGGGACGAGTCGCCTGCTATGAAGCGGCTCAGGGCAATCCCTTGTGGAACAGGGATATTTCCAGCGACAAGGGGATGATGCTGTTGCGTAAATATCTCTATCTGACGGACACCACCGGCGTAGTGCTGGCGCTGGACAAGAATAGTGGCAGCACGGTATGGAAGAACGATAAATTGCTGTTGCGCGAGACTGCCGCACCCTATGCCTTGGGGAAATTTGTAGTTGCGGGCGATTATGAAGGCTATTTGCATGGCTTGAATCGTGAAGATGGCAGCATAGTGGCACGCCTCAAGCTGGAAGGCGGCGCGATTCAGGCAGCACCTGTTGGCATGGATGAAGGTTTGTTATTACAGACGCAAGGTGGCGGACTGTATTCGTTATCCATACTTTAATTTCTGACAATTTTTCATCGCAGGTCGGTGAGATTCAAGCCGACAGGCTTAGTTATTCGGCACGTCCGAATAGGGAATTCTAAAATGTTGCCCACACTGGTATTGGTAGGCCGTCCGAATGTCGGCAAGTCAACCTTGTTCAATCGACTTACACGCAGCCGCGATGCGTTGGTCGCCGATTTGCCCGGCCTTACCCGCGACCGTCATTATGGCCGGGGCAGGGTAGGGGACATACCCTATCTGGTGGTGGACACCGGGGGGCTGGAACCGGTTGCCAAGGATGGCATCATGGCTGAAATGGCGAGGCAAAGCCGTCAGGCGGTGGACGAGGCTGACAGGGTATTATTCCTGGTAGATGGTCGAGCCGGATGTACGCCTCAAGATATACTCATTTCCAGAGAATTACGCAAGACTGGCAAGCCGATTCTGTTACTGGTCAACAAGGCGGAGGGAATGCAGCGCGCTCGGGTGACGGCTGAATTTTTTGAGCTGGGATTGGGCGAACCGTTGCCAATTTCTTCGGCGCATGGTGATAATGTCAACGAAGTGGTCGAGCTTGCGCTAGAGGGTTTTGCGCCGGATGGTGAAGAACAAGCCAAACATGAACATCCCCCCAAGCTGGCCATCGTTGGACGTCCGAATGTCGGTAAATCCACGCTGGTCAATGCGATACTCGGGGAGCAGCGCGTGATCGCCTTTGACCAGCCGGGCACTACCCGTGATTCCATTTATATTGATTTCGAGCGTGCAGGCAAGCAATATACCATCATCGATACCGCTGGTGTCAGGCGGCGCGGCAAGGTGGAAGAGGCGGTTGAGAAATATTCTGTGATCAAGACCATGCAGGCTATCGAAGATGCCAATGTGGTGGTGCTGGTGGTGGATGCCCGTGACCAGATCACTGAACAGGATGCGCATGTGGCGGATTATGTGTTGCAGGCAGGACGCGCACTGGTGCTGGCGGTGAATAAATGGGATGGGCTGGATGAACATCATCGAGGTCAGGTCAAGAATGACATTGAGCGTAAGCTGCATTTCTTGAGTTTTGCCAAGCTGCATTACATTTCTGCGCTGAATGGTACGGGTGTCGACAAGGTGTTGAAATCGGTAGATGAAGCCTATGCGGCGGCAATGGCGAAGTTATCCACTCCTAAACTCACTCGCGCGCTGATTGCCGCTCTGGAAAAACAATTACCGCCCAAGGGCGGACGCTTCATACCCAAGATGCGTTATGCCCATCAGGGCGGCAGCAATCCGCCGCTGATCGTGATTCATGGCAGCGGCCTGGACGATGTGCCGGCCAGTTATACCCGTTATCTGGAGCGTGCTTTTTGCGAAACCTTCAAGTTGCAAGGTACCCCGCTGAAAATTCAATATAACTCAGGCAAGAATCCTTTTGAGGGCAAGAAACCCAAGCCGCTCACCGAGGCCGAGCAACGTTCAGCTCACCGTGCCCGGATACGTGGTCGCAAACTGTACGGCAAATCGTAATGCATTGAGTCATTTTATAACTAAACTTATGCCAATCTCACAGTCATATAGCGTTAAAAATGTCGTTAACTGGTTTGACCCGATTGATATTCAAAAGGCCAAGGCCTATCTGAATTCGATTAGCCATCTGGAAATTCAACCTGTCAAAATTACCGCGCAGGTGAAGGGGTCAGCGCTGCGCCCTTATTTAGTGGAAATAATTTTCGACACAGACCAGACTGGCAATCTGCAGATAGCTTCGACCTGCAATTGCCTGGTGCGCTACAAATGCAAACATACCGCAGCCGTGCTGTTATCAGCCCTGTCCCTGCCGCGTGCGCCGACCATCAATCATGCCGTGTTGGAGTGGGCGGAAGCCTTTCGGCGCGCCGTCAAGACTTCGCCTAAAAAAGTTGCCAAGCCGGTCGCCAATCCAGAAAAGTTGTGTTATGTGCTGAGCAAATCTGCTTTCATCGGGGGGCATGTATTTGGTATCTACAAGGGTAAATTGACTAGCAACGGGCAATTGACCGGTCGCCTGGAGGAATGGGGCAATGTAGAGCGTTCTTTTGTAAAGCCGCCGCAGTTTGTTACTGAAGAAGATCTTTCCATTATGCGTCTGCTATGGAAGCAGCGCGATAAATATGATTACTTTCCGGTCAAGGGCGAGTACGGTAACGAGATTTTGACGCGCTTGTTAGCCAGCGGGCGGCTGTATTTCATGGAAACGATGACTGGCAGCAGTTATTTGAAGAAGGAACCGGTGCGACTGAAGCAAGGGAAGCCGCGTAAGGCGCATTTGGAATGGGGTGCGGATGATGCAGGGCGCATGATTGCCCGTGTGATCAGCAATGCTGCGCTAGAAATATTTCCTTATCCCGATGCGACCTGGTATGTCGATGTCGCCACCTCAGAGATCGGGCTGTTGAAAATTCCGCAGTCGCCGTTGCAGGTTCAGCAATTATTAAACATGCCGCCGCTGGCAGAGGTCGATGTGCCGGTGGTGTCCGAGGTATTGCGTGAAATTATTCCGGATTTATTGCCGCCCAGCACGGATCGTTTGCGCACCATGTTAGGTGCTATGAAGCCTATGCTATTGCTGGATACTTCCAAGGCCGCCTGGATGGGTAGTTTTCGCGGCTATCGCTATGGGATGCAGATGCTGGATTTTTCGCGGGTTAAATTCCGTTATGGCGATGCGGTGCTGTCGCCGGATCATCCGGGTGAGTTTGTCACCTTGCCCAATGGTGAAACAGTGCGTGTGACGCGTGACCAGAAACTGGAAAAAATTGCGCTAAAGTCCCTGAGCGGATTCGGCTTTGAAGAGCTGTCGATTTATGGGACACCTGATAACATCACAGAGCGGCCGGTGTATGTGCTGGAAAGCGAAAGAGCCTGGCCGCTTTTTATGGAATACGTGATTCCGCAAATGCGCGAGGCAGGCTGGGAGGTCATTATTCCGCATGGTTTCCGTTATCTGCTGCTCGAAGTAGAAGCCTGGGAAGCTGACTTCGAGGAGCAGGAGGATGGTTGGTTCAGTCTGAACATGGGCATCGTGGTCAATGGTCAGCGTATGCCACTGGCGCCGATGCTGTACGCCTTATTCAAGGTTGATCTACGCTGGTTGGATGCCTCCTTGCTTGAACTGATGAAGGATGACGAGCAGATCGAGCTGCAATTGTCTGAAGGGGGACGGGTGAATGTACCCGCAGGTCGTATCAAACCGCTGGCGCGCACCCTGATTGAATTGTTTGACAGCGATGCCAGCGGGATACGTTTTTCGCGTTTTGATGTGGCGCGCATCGACGAACTGGCAGGCATGGAACGCTGGCAGTTCAAGGGCATGGATGCGGTGGTAAAGCTCGCCCATCAGCTGAAAAATACCGACGGTATCAAAATGGTGAATCCGCCGGAAGGTTTTATGCTGCAACTGCGTCCTTATCAGCTGGAAGGTCTGTCCTGGTTGCAATATTTGCGCCAGCAGAATCTGGCAGGGATACTGGCCGATGACATGGGTCTGGGAAAAACAGCGCAGGCGCTGGCGCATCTGCTGTTGGAAAAACAAAACGGAAGGATGGATCGACCTTCATTAGTGGTGTTGCCTACTTCATTGATTTTTAACTGGAAGCAGGAAGTTGCACGCTTTGCACCTGGCTTGAGGCTGTTATCCTTGCATGGCAAGGAAAGGGCTGAGCATTTTCCGATGATCGCGGATTATGATGTCATTCTTACCACTTATCCGTTATTGTGGCGCGATGAAGAGGCGCTGGCGGAACATGATTATCATCTGTTGATCCTGGACGAAGCGCAGACCGTGAAAAACGTTTCCAGCCAGGCAGCGCAAGTGGTGCGCAGGCTTCAAGCACGACACCGGTTGTGTTTGACTGGCACGCCACTGGAGAATCATCTGGGTGAGCTGTGGGCGCAGTTTGATTTTCTGTTGCCAGGCTTGTTGGGTACTTCCAAGGAATTTACTAAAACCTGGCGTAACCCGATTGAAAAACAGGGTAATAAATTGCGCCGTGACCTGTTGGCCAAGCGGGTAAAACCGTTCATGTTGCGCCGTCGCAAGGAAGATGTAGCGCAGGAATTGCCACCCAAGACTTTTATCGTGCGCACCGTCGAACTGGAAGGCGGGCAGCGCGATCTTTATGAAACGGTGCGCACTGCGATGGATGAGCGCGTCCGTGAAGAAATTGCCGCCAAGGGTTTTGCGCGCAGTCATATCATCATACTGGATGCGCTGCTCAAGTTACGCCAGGTATGCTGTGATCCTCGCCTGGTCAAATTGACCGCCGCCAAAAAAATTGTCGAGCGCGCCAAACTGGATATGCTCATGGAAATGTTACCCGAACTGGTCAGCGAAGGGCGGCGCATCCTGGTGTTCTCGCAATTCACCTCGATGCTGGAGTTGATTGAAGAGGAATTGGCGCTGGAAAAACTGGACTATGTGAAGCTCACCGGAGACACCAAAAATCGAGAAGAAGTGGTACGCAGTTTTCAAGAAGGCATAGCACCGATCTTCCTGATCAGCTTGAAGGCAGGCGGGGTGGGCTTGAACCTGACTTCCGCCGACACGGTGATTCATTATGATCCGTGGTGGAATCCCGCCGTGGAAAATCAGGCCACCGATCGCGCGCACCGTCTGGGTCAGACCAAGAATGTGTTTGTTTACAAGTTGGTGGTGGCCGGCAGTATCGAAGAAAAAATACTGGCATTGCAGGAGAAAAAAGCCGAACTGGCCGCTGGCATTTTATCTGAGGATGTTAACGGCCTGGTCAAATTTGGCGAGGCCGACATCGCGGCGTTGCTGGCACCGTTGCCGCGTGCGGACGAATAAGGTATATATTCGGCGTGATTGTTGAGTTTTAATGATCATGACGCGCAATGCGCTGCGCTTATTGATGCCGGTGAGTACATCAACCACCCCGCCCTGACGGGCACCCCTCCAGTGGAGGGGAATAAAAA
>CAIRBC010000219.1 GCA_903876685.1 uncultured Nitrosomonadales bacterium
AATGGTGCGCAAGCGCACCCTACGGCAAGGTTCATAGGGCACAATTCGGTCGGGGAATTTGCGACAGGGGTCTCTCCCGCAAGCGGGCGAGGGAGAAGACGATCGCTGCGCGAGTTTCACGTTAAAGTAGAATCAGCTGCGCACCCTACTCTCAGGTTTAAAGCCTGGTAGGGTGCGTTTTTAATGGGCAACGGTCAGGCTAACCGGATCAGCATAATCCGGCTTACTACAACGAATCCAGCCAGATATCCAGTCCTTGGGTGTCCAGTTCAATATCCGTTTCCCAGTTATCCAGCAGCGTCTGTTCAGGCAAGGTGCAACCATGCTCCCTGAGCTCTTTAATCAGATATTGGAACATGGCCGCCTTGAGCTGTACATGACGTGACGCGCCGGAATTGCATTCGGCAAGCGCCAGTTTTACCACCGCATCCAGTCGGCGTCGCAAATTCACACCTTGCATCGCCACGTCATACAACTGGCCATAATGCGTCAGGTACATTGCAGTCGGCTTTAAGGCCAGCAACCGGTCTATGGATTCGCGCATCGCTTCAGGCTCGAACTGGCTCGGTGTGGTCGTTGGAAATACAAATTGGCGCCCCTCCACATCCAGTTCACGATATGACAAACCGAACATATCGCCAGTAAATATCCCGCCGGTTTTTTCATCGACAATGCAGATGTGATGACGCGCATGACCCGGGGTATCCAGACAAATCAAGTTACGCCCGGCCAGAGAAATTGTCTGACCCTCCACTACTGAAATAATCCGCTCTGGCGGCACCGGCAAAATTTCACCATATACTCGCTGCACATATTCGGAACCATATACCACTGAAACACCCGCGACCAGTTTGGCGGGTTCGGCCATATGCCGCGCACCGCGAGGATGAATAACCAGTTTTGCCTGTGGAAAGGCCTGCATCATCGCACCTGCCCCACCGGCATGATCCAGGTGGATATGCGTCAAGATGACATAGTCAACCGCATCGACTCCCAAGCCCAGTTTTTTCAGTGCTGCCAGTGCATTCGGCAAAGAATCATTGGTGCCGGTATCTATAAAAGCTGCGCGACCATTTTCGGTTAACAGATGAATAGAGGCGAGCAAGGGTCGCACATAGCCCGCGTCAAACGCAATAATTCCGTTACCATAATCTCTAAAGTCAAACATCTGGCTACTCCATTGGTTAAAATTATCATTCATGCCGGTTAAGGTCGATCCTGGCAATGTTGCCAGGGTTTAGTGTCAAGCATTACCTCAAAACGGGTACGCCATTTACGATACGTTGCACGGCTAATCCTGTCATTCTGGCATTGCTGGCTTAACTCAATACCCTTGAGAAATTTTCAGGCAGCGGCCTCAGTTACGCACCATTTATGCCACATCTGGCGATAGGCACTCTCCAGTTTCCGGGTAAATCCGGACTCATCGAGCAATGGACTCAACTCCATTTCCCTGCGCAAGTTCGCCCGTTGAACCGCGAGTTGCTCCAGATTATTCGCCATGGCGACTGCCTTGCTAACATACTCCTGCTCGCTGCCTGCAATCCACTCCGGATGCCCCAGGCCTTGCAGTATGCTGCTGCCTAACCTGCCCACCGAAGCGCGCCCCTCCAGCGTAATAAAAGGGACTCCCATATACAAAGTTTCGTAAAGTGTAGTTCCCGAATTATGTGGGAAGCAATCCAAACCGATATCTATACCGTGCAACACGCCCCAGGGAGGACTGCTAAACCCGATCTCCAAACGCTCCGGATTGATGCCCTGTTGCGCAAAATTCGCCTGCATTTTTTGCTGTAAAACAGGATCCTTGAAGTTAAGGCTATTCATCACCAGACGCGAATGGGGCACCGCCTTGAGTATTTCAGCCCAAACCCGAATCGTGCGATGATTAACCCGGACTGAACGGGTCAAGGTGCCAAAACTGACATAGCCACGCTGCAATGCCGGTAGCGGATTAATCTCCGCTGCATCGCCTGAAGGCCGATAAACATAGGCCGGAGTGGCGACACGCCAGGGTTGCTCTGAAAACAGTGCTTCACTGCCTAAAGGAACCGTTGCTTCATCCGTAAGGTAATAGTCTATGGCTTTAAGCCCCGAGGTATAACACAGCCCCAACCAGTTGACTGAAACAGGTGCCGGTTTACGTGCCAGCATCAGCAGTCGGTTATTTGCTGAATGCCCGGCCAACTCGATCAGAATGTCAATCTGATCGCTACGGATACGCTCTGCTAACGCTGCATCATCTAGTCCTCTGCTAGGCACCCAATGCTCGACGCAACGCTGGTAGCGCGCTGTCATATAGTCCTCATGAGAAAGATCTGCATAGGCATACACCTCGACCTGAGTGCGATCGTGATGCACGAGTACCGGTTCCAGAAAACTGCGCGTTGAATGATGGCGAAAATCCGGAGACACATAAGCGATACGCAAGCGACGATGCGGATTTTTGTCGTTACGATGAGCGCGCCATAGACTGCGCAACGGCATACCACGCTGTGCCTCATAATTCAGATAGGCACAATGGATTTGTTCCGCGCTCAGGTCTGGATGATAATTTAACGCGAACAACAAATTACTGTGCGCCTCTGAAAAATTGGCTCTAATCTCAAGCGCCTGTTGATAACTTGCGACTGCATCATCCAGTAGACCGAGATCACGCAGCGCATTGCCCAGGTTACTGTGCGTCTCTGCGAAATCAGATTTCAGTGACAGGGCACGGCGATAGCTGGCGATTGCCTCTTCGATTCTCCCCTGATCTTTAAGCGCATTGCCCAGATTACTATACACCTCGGCGAAATCGGGCTTGATTTCAACGGCACGAAAATAGCTTTCTACTGCCTTGTCGAATTGACCCAGCTTATGCAATACGTTTCCCAGATTATAGTGCGCCTCGGCTGAAGCAGGATTAAGTTTCAGCGCCAAACGGTAACTGGCTTCAGCCTCTTGAAGCCTGCCCAGTCCTTTGAAAATATTACCCAGATTATTATGCACGCCTATATCACCTGGCGAGAGTGCTGCCGCCTGCAGCATGGGTGCCAGCGCATCCGCACTCCTTCCCATCTGACCCAGCGCTGCTCCCAACGCCATCCAGGCGGCTGCATAAAGCGGAAAGCGCACCGTGTAGGCATGGGCTAAAGCTTCGGCATCGGCAAGGCGACGATCCGCAAACAACTTCATCAGAGCACTCCATTCCTGGGCATTGGGTTCGCTCAGCAACAATGCTTCAAGTCTACCCTTCAGCGTATTAACAGCGACCTCGTTCAAGCCCAGCTTTTGTGCCTGTTCCAACATTTGCCGTGCTGTCTCATGCTGTTTTGCCTGGATCAAGGCATCGATATAACTCATCCAGTATTGACCGTGAGCAGGGTTTACTTCCAGTGCAAGCCTGAAATAAGGCAGACCGGATGCCGGTTGCTTTATTTGTACCGCCAGCACTCCCATGTTATGGTTTACATCAGGGTGCTTGGGTTGAAACTGAAGAATTTGACTGTAGAGAAGTTCGGCTTCGAGCAACTGACCTGCAAGATGATATTCAGTCGCTTTTTGCAATACTTGCGCTAGCGTCTGTAACATGTTTTGCTGTGTGGCATTTTCAGAGGTCATTATTGAAAGGGTCTGAGTAATTAACTTTATTTCACTTTAACAGGTTAGCATAGTCTTGCAAACATCATCAGTCAGTGCCCTCTACGGCACACTCTAACGGGCATGGCAATGATGCCACCCCTTGTAATGAAACCGCCATGTCCGTTTCCCT
>CAIRBC010000220.1 GCA_903876685.1 uncultured Nitrosomonadales bacterium
CATTGGATTATTCTACCTTTTGTTGCATCTAACACAAAAATTTACATCTTGTGTGCATATTTGCCGGAGGGACACGATCAATCATCCTTAGCGCGCACTCAGAACAGCCAACCCGGTTTGGTTTTATTTAGGAGATTTTTTTGTAACCCAACGAAGTTCTTCATTGCACGATGTGACCAATGACAAGTTGCAGCTGTTAAGCAACCAATTCAGTTGAGCTTCATGAAGTTCCGCTTTGCAGAATTGAAAAATTTTCTGCTTACCAGCAGTGTCTAGCTTGCCTCGTCCCTGAGTTATGCCGACTTGTTGCCAATTTGCCGCCCGATAACAAGTACCAGTGAATCGATGTTTTTCGACAAAGGTTTCCAGCAACAACGGACGATAGCCATAACGAAGTTGCCAGTCTCGCGCGAGTTGACTTGCTGCTAGAGCAAAATTCAAAAATTTAATGGTGCTGTAATGAGGGGTACACTCATCAGGCGAAAATAATGCATTCAAGCCTCACCACCAAGCTAGCTCTGGTGATTTTACTTTTTGTAGGAGTTTATGGGTTAGTCGAATATTTATTATGTAAGTGCCATTCGGTACAGACCCTGCTTGTTGCCCAACCTCGGTAACATTGAATTGTCCGGTTACGCTATCGCTGACCAGACCTACGGCTATTGAAGGCCGGTGACAAATTGTTGAGTAAGCCAAATATTTGATATTTAATTATCATCAGCTATGCCATTGATGTCTGAGCCTTTGGTTTTGCCCCCGGCTTGCTCGGTGGAATAAAACCAGAAATCCTGCAAATGACGGCTTCAATCTTGTTGCCATCGACAAATTTTGTCGAATGGCACATCATGATCTGATTTTTTTCCTTTAGCTCAACCAAATACTGATTTAAAACCGACAACTGGATACCAGTTGCTTCGGCGATTTGGCTTTCAGTGCGCTCACCATGCTTTTTCAGGTACTGGAGTATTTCATTCATAGCTAACAAAAGGGATGATTATTCACTAATTGCAAGTTTATCATTAAAGTCGATAACTTGCTTTGTTGGAATCAAGACTAAATTCAGTAGTACCCCTTCCGGCAAATAATATACAGTTCAGAAATCCAAGCATCTTCAAAATAAAACAAAAAATCGTAAGTCGTCAATCAACGCAGCACATTGCGCCGTAATATCAAAGGATTTAAGTATAATTATTGATATTTTTCAGTATATCGATCATTGAGGTATGCGTTATCCTATGTCAATTTACAGTTATGGATGCTGAAGCCTTTTTTTTCGAAGGTACGCGCCATATGGCCTGTGGCGACCTGCAGAGCGCTGAAAGCTGTTTTAGAAAAGCATTACAGCTTGCGCCGGATTTTGCCGAAGCACAGGTAAACCTCGGTCTATTGCTGGAGCAACAAAACCATGGCGATGCCGCAGAAGCTTGCTATCGACGCTCCATTGAATTGAATCCCACTTATCCGCAGACCCACCTGAATCTGGGGGCGCTGCTGGCTGGCAGCAAGCGCTTCGAGGAAGCTGAGGCGGCCTATAGTCAGGCAATCATGCTCAGACCGGAAGCGGCGGCCGGTTGGTCAAATCTGGGTGCGCTTTATGCCTGCTGTAAACGTGAACAAGAAGCCGAACAATGTTACCGCACTGCGCTGTTGCTGGAGGAGGACTATGCTACTGCGCGCTTCAACCTGAGTTATATCCTGTTACGTCAGGGTCGTCTGGAAGAAGGTTGGCAGTGCCTGGAAGGGCGCAATTGGTATGCGCCACTTTCAGCACAACTTTCTTTCCCGCGCTGGCAGGGCGAAACACTACATGGCAAATCCATATTGATCGGTTATGAGGCAGGTCACGGCGATATGATCCAATTCTACCGTTATGTGGCGGTGTTGAAGTCAATGGGTGTAACCACGATCTCGATTATCTGTCACCCTGCCTTGAAAACCCTGTTTGCTGCGCAGGGTACACTAGACCAGGTCTACTCCTTCGAAGATCTTATCCCTGCCACTGGCTGGGATTACTGGACACCACCGTTTTCTCTTCCCTATCATTGCAAAACACGCCTGGAGAATATTCCGGCAAATATCCCCTATTTGAAGGCGGCACCAGAACTGATCTCAAAATGGGCCGCAGAACTGCCTGACAACGGATTGCGGGTCGGCCTGGTATGGAAAGGCAATCCGCTTTTTGAAAATGATAGCGACCGCTCTATTCCGTCTCTTGAAATGTTAGCGCCCTTGAGTGCTATCAGCGGCATTAACTTTGTCAGCCTGCAAAAAGGGGCGGGTGAAGCCGAAGCCTTGCACCCGCCAATGCCTATGCATACTTGCCTTTTGACAGACTTCGCTGACACGGCAGCAATCATTAGCCATCTTGATTTGGTGATAGCAGTAGACACTGCCGTAGCCCATCTGGCCGGCGCTTTAGGAAAGCCATGCTGGGTCATGTTGCCTGACTACAAGGCCGACTGGCGCTGGCTGAAAGAACGCACGGATACACCCTGGTACCCGAACGTGATGCGACTGTTTCGCCAGCCTGCGATGGGTGACTGGACATCGGTGATCGCACAGGTGGCCAATAACCTGAGAGTATGGGTTGAGAGTCAAAATACAAGGGGACGCTAATTTCTGGCTGTCAGGCTAATATAACCGTTATTTCCCTAGTCGGTTGAATGAACATAAGGTAAACCAACACGACTTTTCTGGCGCAACCCCGTTTTAATTTCTCTGCATGACCCTATCAAAGCCATTGTTTACGCCACAGCTTACAGATTGTTCACACCCCGGTTACTGCTTTAGGTGGTTTTTCCTTCTTGGGTTTCTTTTCTTCCTTGGTTTTTCTTTGCTGTCCTTTAGCCATGATCGCTCCCCCTGGTTGATGTGCACCCTTGTAAACACTCCTTGCAAGGGCGATTGCAGCAGAACGACGCTGCCCCGTTTTGCATCCGGCAGTAGCTCACCGGTACAGTTTGCAATCTTATCACAAGCACCGCTAAGGATTTCTAGTGTCCGCAACTAAGTATTCCGCAAATTATCCGTCAAACTATGCAAAATTTTGTCGCAATAGGTTAAGCTTGTGGTTATTTATCTTTCAGCAAACATAAATCATGGCTCAATATGTAATGTCGATGCTCCGTGTGAGCAAAATCGTTCCCCCAAAGCGTCAAATCATCAAGGATATTTCCCTCAGCTTCTTTCCCGGCGCAAAAATTGGTCTGCTCGGACTGAACGGCTCGGGTAAATCCACCGTACTGCGCATTATGGCGGGTGTAGACAAGGAGTATGACGGCGAGGTGCAGCATCAACCAAACCTGAATATCGGCTACTTGCAGCAGGAACCGCAACTCAATCCGGACAGCAGTGTTCGTGAAGCCGTGGAGCAGGCGCTGGGTGAGGTATTTTCTGCGCAGAAAAAACTCGACGAAGTCTATGCCGCTTATGCGGAAGAAGATGCGGATTTTGATGCACTGGCTGCCGAGCAGGCGCGCTTGGAGGCCATTATCGCCGCTTCAGGGTCGGATGCCGCACAACAGATGGAAATTGCTGCCGATGCGCTACGCCTGCCGCCTTGGGAGGCCGTCATCAAGCATCTCTCCGGCGGTGAAAAACGCCGCGTAGCCCTTTGCCAGTTACTGCTGTCCAAACCCGATATGCTGCTGCTCGACGAGCCTACCAACCACCTCGACGCGGAATCGGTAGAATGGCTTGAGCAATTCCTGGTACGTTTTCCTGGCACTGTGGTCGCGGTGACCCATGATCGCTACTTCCTGGATAATGCCGCTGAATGGATACTGGAACTGGATCGCGGCCGTGGTATTCCCTGGAAAGGTAATTATTCAAGCTGGCTGGAACAGAAAGGCGAGCGCCTGAAACAGGAAGAATCCGGAGAGTCGGCGCGCCAGAAAGCTTTGAGCAAAGAACTGGAATGGGTGCGGCAAAATCCCAAAGGCCGTCAGGCAAAATCCAAGGCGCGGCTCGCCCGCTTCGAAGAACTCAATTCTCAGGAATACCAGAAGCGCAATGAAACCCAGGAGATCTTCATTCCCATCGCCGACCGACTGGGTAACGAAGTCTTTGAATTCCAGAATGTATCCAAAGCTTATGGCGACCGTCTGCTAATTGACAATCTAAGCTTCAAGGTGCCACCGGGTGCGATTGTGGGCATTATTGGTCCTAACGGTGCAGGCAAATCGACCCTGTTCCGCATGCTGGTCGGCAAAGAACATCCCGATTCAGGCACGCTCGCCATCGGCTCCACCGTCAAAATCGCCCATGTAGACCAGGCTCGCGATGCACTGGAAAACGACAAGACGGTGTTTGATGCCATTTCCGGCGGTCACGATATTCTCACCGTGGGCAAATATGAAACCCCTGCCCGCGCTTATATCGGACGCTTCAACTTCAAGGGTGCTGACCAGCAAAAAATTGTGGGTAATTTATCAGGCGGCGAACGTGGCCGGTTGCATCTGGCCAAAACCCTGATCGCTGGCGGCAATGTTTTATTACTGGACGAACCCTCTAACGACCTGGACGTGGAAACCCTGCGCGCCCTTGAAGATGCCTTGCTGGAATTTGCCGGCTGCGTGTTGGTGATCTCCCATGATCGCTGGTTTCTCGACCGTATCGCCACCCATATACTGGCGGCCGAAGGCGATTCACAATGGACCTTCTTTAACGGCAATTATCAGGAATATGAAGCTGACAAGAAGAAGCGTCTGGGCGAAGCGGGAGCTGCACCCAAACGAATCCGCTATAGACCAATAAGCCGCTGAACCTGTACGGCAGGGATTCGACCAGACTCTCTGCAAACTGTTCCAGTCTATGGATTGCCGCCCCAGGGCATCACCGGCACCGTGGAAATACTGTTTGCCGGCGCACCTTCGATTAATTTCCGGCTGATGGCCAGGTAGACCAAGGTTCGGTTGGCTTCATCCCACAGGCGCACGATACGGGTTTCCTTGAAGAGTATCGAAGTGTCTTGAGTAAAGACGGTTTCTTCTGCAGGCAATTTTCCTGGCAGAGTGATCGGTCCGGTCTGCCTGCAGGCCAGCGAAAATTGCGAAGGGTCTTGCGCCAGACCCACTGAACCGGAAATGCCACCGGTTTTTGCCTGACTGACATGACAGGTCACCCCCGGTACCTTGGGGTCGTGAAAAGCATCTACACAGATTTTGTGATTGGCACCTATCAACTTCCAAGCGGTGGTAACACAACCGACCTGATCTGCGTATACCGGCAAGACTGTGGCAGCCAGCAAGCCTGCCATAAGGATAACTTTTTTCATGAGAACCTCAAAAGATAATTCACCTGGCTCGCGACCAGCTACAGACATTGTCCGGTAAACCGGGACTTGGCGCAATCTGCTGCAACAATCACACCTTGCTGGGACAGTCAGAGGTTACGCTATCGCTCTTGTCCCCGGAGGGGGAACCTGAGCTATGTACTGCGGCAAAATTGCTTAGTCAGGTGCAAAATGGCATGATGGCTGTCAGTGAACCACAGATCCAGACGATACTCACCGTGCACCTGCCGGGTTATGCCGGGTACGTTCTGACCACTTAAAATATGAACATTGTTCGTGTAGCGCTAGATGTACCTTTATCCACCCTGTTCGATTATGCGGTGGCTGATGATATTGCCGTTGCAATAGGTCAACGCGTGCTGGTGCCGTTTGGCAGCAGACAGATAGTTGGAATAGTGATGGCTTGCGCCGATTCCACTGAAGTGCCGTTGAAGCGACTCAAGCAGGTTCAGCAAGTGCTGCAGGATAGCCCACCCTTATCCGCCGGAATGCTGGAGTTGCTGCGTTTTTGCAGCGACTACTACCGTTACCCTATAGGGCAGACCGTACTGCCGGCTTTGCCTGCACGTTTACGTTCCGGACAGCCGCTAACCATCCGGACAATCCCTGCTTATCGCCTCAGTGTACTGGGTGCCGCACTCGATCTTGAGACTTTTACCCGGCGGGTACAACGACGTATTTTGCAAAAGCTTGCAGAAAAGCCCTGCAACCTGACACAGCTCAAGGCCTTGTCTGCGACGGCGGCTAAACAGCTGAAGGTGTTGCTAACCGAAGGACTGGTCGAAGAATATGCGGCGACACTACCCAGAGCTACGGATCACCAGTTTAATAATGCACACACCCTCACCGGCGAACAGCAGCAGGCGGTGGATGCGATCAATCAGGCAAATGGCTATAGCTGCTTCCTGCTGCACGGTATCACCGGTAGCGGCAAAACCGAGGTATATGTGCATTTAATGCATCAGGTATTGCAGCGCGGCGGACAGATTTTATTGCTGGTTCCTGAAATCAACCTCACCCCTCAATTGGAAAACTATTTTAGCAGTCGCTTTCCGGATATAGCGCTGACCAGCCTGCACAGCGGGCTCAATGAAAACGAGCGTCTGCATAACTGGCAACTAGCGCAAGCGGGCACGGCTCAAATTATTCTGGGTACCCGCCTGTCGGTATTTGCAGAACTGCCCGGGCTAAGTCTGATCATCGTCGATGAGGAACACGACAGTTCCTTCAAACAGCAGGACGGCCTGCGTTATTCTGCTCGCGATGTAGCCATTTTTCGCGCCAGCCAATGTGCTGTGCCGATCGTACTGGGATCTGCGACGCCCTCGCTAGAGAGTTATCACAACGCCCAAAGCGGTCGCTACCGGATGCTGAAACTCAGCGGCCGGGCGCAGCTCACGGCGCGCTTGCCTAGTGTGCGCTACATTCACACCAAACAGAATGTGCTATGCGAGGGCATCAGCGAAAAGCTGCTTGACGAAATAGCGCACCGTCTGGCTCGCAGCGAGCAAAGCCTGTTATTCATTAACCGGCGCGGCTATGCACCCGTCCTGATGTGTACCGGTTGCGGCTGGCTATCCGGATGCAAGCATTGTGCTGGCAAAATGGTGCTGCATCTTGCTGATCAGCGTCTGCGCTGCCATCATTGCGGCTATCAGATTCGCTTGCCCGCAGCCTGTCCCGAATGCGGGCACGCCGAACTGAAACCGCTAGGCATAGGCACGCAGCGTGTGGAAAACGTATTGCAGGAGCGCTTTCCCGAGGCGCGCATCTTGCGGGTGGATCGCGACAGCACCCGCAACAAGCGTGCCTGGAACACGATGCGCGAGCAGATACATGCCAACCAGGTCGATATACTGGTCGGCACGCAGATGTTGGCTAAAGGGCATGACTTTCCTGCACTGACGCTGGTAGGGGTGCTCAACCCGGACAGCGCGCTATATAGCAGTGACTTTCGCGCTGCTGAAAGACTTTTTGCGCAACTGGTGCAAGTTGCCGGGCGCGCAGGGCGTGCCGAAAAACCCGGGGTAGTGCTGGTGCAGACCGAATTTCCCGATCATCCGTTATACCGCGCATTGCGACAACATGATTTCGATGGTTTTGCCGCGTCCCAGCTAATTGAGCGAAGAATGGCTGGCTTTCCACCCTTCGTCTATCAGGTAATGCTCCGCGCGGAAGGCATGGTGGAAAGCGAAGTTTACGACTTCATGAACCAGGCGCGTAATTCAGCACTGGCACTACAGTATCCGGTGGAAATTTATGGCGTAGTGCCAGCATCCTTGCCTCGCCGTGCCAATCATATCCGCGCACAGTTGTTGATTCAAAGCCAAAAACGTCGTGATTTACAGCAATTTTTACGAGCCTGGCATTTGCAAGCCAGCCAGAAACTGCGCTGGTCTCTGGATGTAGACCCGCTGGAATTCTAGTGTTTAATTGCGAAATTACATGGCATCCTCTGTAGGTCGGGTTAGGCGCAGTTTTTGCGCTGTAACCAGACGTTTACACACGGCTTAATCTGACAATAATTGTGAGAGGCGCTGGTTAGCCACAGAAAGTCGTTTCACCAGCATACGCAAGAAGGCATCGGCAAACTGAAAGCGGCATCCGGTAGTGGCATGTAATAGTGCATCAGGGCTGATTTCAATCAGCACGGTATCATTTCTGGCAACCACATCGGTAGTACGCTTGAACTCCTGCTCGGAAAGATGAGCCATTTCTCCAAAACAATCGCCACGATGCAGCACACTTAACAAGCTGCCCTGTTTGACGACGCGCACCGTACCTTCCGCCAGGATGAAAAAAGTGCGACCGATTTCACCATCCCTGACAATATATTCAGACTCTGTCGCTTTGCGCCATTCACAAATTCGCAAAACCTCCCAAAGTTCAACATCACTGAAATTTTTGAAGAACCCCAGGCTGCGCAGCATATCAAACTTTTTGGTATCAAAAATTTCTGCACGCTCGTCCCCAACCAAGTTGAAAAAACTAACCAGATCACGCGCAAACTCATCCCAGGTCTGATAACGCTTTTCGGTACTTTTTGCCATCGCCCGACATACGATCGCATCCAGTTCCGCCGGTATTTCAGGCCGCAAACTGCTGGGGGGTGGCGGCTCTACATTGAGTATCTGATAAATCCTGCTGAAATTATTGCCCCCGTCGAAGGGCAAAATTCCGGTCAGCAACTGGTACATTACTACCCCCAGAGAATATATATCGGTCTGGTGCGTCAGTGATAATTCCTTGACCTGTTCCGGAGACATGAAGGCTGGCGAACCTACGCCACTGACCAGGGTGGTTTGCTGGTTTTGAATCGCCGCAGAACCAAAATCAGAAATCTTGATATTGGTCTTGCCTTGCAGCAGGATGTTGGCAGGTTTGATGTCTCGATGAATCACCCCTTTATACTGCGCATATTCCAGAGCCTTGCAGCATTTATAGGTAATTTCCGCAATGGTGCTGATTGGCAGCATCCTGGACACCTCGACATATTGTTCCAGTGTGCTGCCTTCAACATATTCCATCACCATGTAATTGACATCACCATCCGTCACCGCATCGAGTATTTTTACTATATGCGGATGGGATAACTTTCCGGCAAGTGAAGCTTCCGTCATTAACAGTTTACGAAAAATCTTGGCACTATTGGGTTCGCGCAGGCTTTTCAGATCAAACAACTTGATTGCAACCTGCTGTTTACTGAACGTATCGATAGCCAGATAGACGGTACTGGTCGCCCCCGCCCCCAGTTCTCGCACGATTTCATATTTGCCGATTTTTTCCATTTGTGTATTCTAGTCGTAAAGCCTGTAATATTGTATCTATCGCGAGGTACTATGCCTCTTGAAACACTTTGCAACAATATCCTGACCATGAATGATTTGAACTGACTAAAAAAACCACTATCATAGCCCTCATGAAAAAACTCACCTTACTGCTGATGCTGTGCTTCTCCCCCTGCGCTCTCAGCGATGGATTGCCAGATTTGGGGGATAATTCGCAATCGATCCTTACCCCGCAACAAGAGCGGCAAATCGGTCAGCAAAACGTGATGCAGATACGCGCGAGCAAACAATACTTTGATGATCCTGAAATCAACGACTATCTCAATCAACTCGGCAGCAAACTGGTAGAAAATAGTGCTGAACCCAGCTTGGGCTTTGAGTTTTTTGTGCTCGATGATTACAACATTAATGCTTTTGCGCTGCCTGGCGGCTTTATCGGGGTAAATAGCGGTCTACTTTTGACCGTGCAGAGTGAATCGGAACTGGCTGCCGTGTTAAGCCATGAAATTGCTCACGTCACACAACACCACTTGGCTCGGATGGTGGCGGGTCAACAAGGCGACACTTTGACTTCCCTGGCCGCGCTCGCTATCGCCATTCTGGCCGCACGCAGCAACCCGCAAGCTTCGCAGGCTACAATGGTTGGGATGCAAGCACATTCCATGCAGAAGGAGCTCAACTTCACGCGCGCCCATGAACAGGAGGCAGACCGCATCGGTTTGGATATATTACAAAAAGCCAACTTTAACGTACACGCCATGCCGGAATTTCTGGACAGATTGCAAAAAGCGACCCGTTTACTGGAAGGCAATATGCCCGGCTATTTGCGCACCCATCCGATCACCAGCGAGCGAGTTGCCGATATTGAAAACCGCGTACAAAAACAACCTTACCGGCTGATACCCGATAGTCTGGATTTCCAGCTGGCACGCGCCAAACTGATTTCGTTACAGAAGTCTGCTGCGGATGCAGTTACCTATTTCAGCGACGCGCTGGGTGCGCAAAAGTTTGGCAATCCGCTCACGCAACGCTACGGACTGGTGGGCGCGCTACTGCGCAACCACGAAATCTCTCGTGCCACTGCAGAACTGGCCATCTTGCACAATCAGATTCGCAATGATGCAGTGGCACAGCTCAGCCCGATGATCGAAACTCTGACCGGACGGGTCAAGCGTGCCGCTAAAAATGATGCCGACTCGTTGATTTTTTATGCTGAAGCGGTCAAAAAATATCCACAATATCGCGCGCTGATCTATGACTATACCGATTTGCTGCTGAACAGTAATCAGGCAGAGACCGCCGTCAAACTGCTCACCGAACAAATAGTCCGACACCCCAGTGATGTCATGCTCTACAACCTTCAGGCGCGCAGCTATTCGATGTTGGGCAAGGCATTCGAACAGCACCAGGCACTGGCGTACAGCTATGCCTGGAAAGGAAACCTGCACGCCGCCATCGAACAACTGGAATTGGCCAAAAAAGCGGGCGGCAGTTTTTACCAGATGTCTATTATAGAAAGCGATTTAAAAGAATTGCGGGAGATGCTGAGTGCCAATAAAAAATAGTTGCGCAGGTTGGGCAACATCCTCTCGTTGCCCAACATTTCAACGTGTAAATGTCGGGTAAAACAAAACGTGCCAGAGCTACAGCTTTTCACATCCTTTTTTGTCCATGCTACAGGTTACACGATAATCTTGTTTAGCCTTGGCGATTTCACCCATAGCTTCATAAGCCGTGGCGCGCCCATAAAAAGGTCTGGGG
>CAIRBC010000221.1 GCA_903876685.1 uncultured Nitrosomonadales bacterium
ACCGAATTGTACCCTATGAACCTTGCCGTAGGGTGCGCTTGCGCACCATTTTGGAGTAAGCGCACCAAGCCAAACCGCTCCCTCCCCCGAAGGGCGAGGGCTGGGGAGAGGGCGAAGGTTAATGGCTAGGGTCGATGAAATTGGTGCGCAAGCGCACCCTACGAAATGGAGGTTCATGGGTAGGGATGGGGAGAGGGGAACGGAGAGGGCGGTTTCCTTAGCAGGGGCTGCATTATTGCCATGTCCGTCAGACTGGCAGATCAGGCACTTCGGCCGCATGCTCGCGATCACTGGCGACCGCCTGATCAATCAGTTGTGACAAATGACTACCCCGCTCTACCGAGGCATCATAAACAAAATGCAATTGCGGCATCACGCGCAACTTAATGCTTTTGGCCAGATGTTTGCGCAAAAAACCGCTGGCACTCTCCAGTCCCTGCTGCGCTTCTTGCTGCATACCATCGAGTCGGGTGAAAAAAATCTTCGCATGCGAATAATCTCCCGCCACTTCTACGCCGGTAATCGTTACTAGACGCACCCGGGGATCATTAATCTGCAAACGCACCAACTCGGCAATTTCCCGCTGGATTTGCTGGGCGATCCGGTCAGTTCTGGCAAAATTGGCCATTATAGTAGCTCGACCTATAACAGGGCGCGCGCAACCTCAACAATTTCATAGGCTTCCAGCTTGTCACCGACGACCAGATCATTATAGTTTTTCAGCGACAATCCGCATTCAAAATTATTTTTTACTTCTCTGGCATCATCCTTGAATCGTTTCAGCGAATCCAGTTCACCGTCGTGTATCACCAGGTTGTCGCGCAGCACCCGCACCCTGGCACCGCGCTTGATCACGCCTTCCAGCACATAACAACCAGCGATGGTACCCACCTTGGACACGGTAAACACTTGACGCACCTCTACCAGACCCATCACGCTTTCACGCTTCTCGGGTGCAAGCATACCGGAAAGCGCTGCCTTGATCTCGTCCACCATTGCGTAAATGATATTGTAATAACGTATGTCCACACCGGTAGCCTCGGCAAGCTTGCGCGCTGCCCCATCTGCACGGGTGTTGAAACCGATCACAATCGCCTTCGACGCCAGTGCCAGATTAATGTCCGACTCGGTAATCGCACCGACGCCACCATGAATCAGATTAACCTTGACTTCAGCAGTCGACAGTTTCTGTAAAGACTGCGCAATTGCTTCGGCAGAACCCTGCACATCCGACTTGACGATCAGGGACAAGGTACTAATTTCGCCCTCGGCCATTTGTTCGAACATGTTCTCGAGTTTCGCGGCCTGCTGCTTGGCCAGCTTCACGCCGCGATACTTGCCCTGACGGAACAGTGCTATTTCACGAGCGCGCTTTTCGTCCGCCAGCACCATCAATTCCTCGCCAGCGGCCGGTACTTCGGATAAACCCTGAATCTCAACCGGAATCGAAGGACCTGCTTCGCCCACCGCCTTGCCATTTTCGTCCAGCATCGCACGTACCCGGCCAAACACCGAACCGACCAGCACCGCATCGCCGCGCCGCATGGTACCGGACTGAATCAGCACGGTAGCGACCGGGCCGCGCCCCTTGTCCAGACGCGCTTCGATCACCAGACCCTTGGCGTGCGTGGTACGTGGTGCCTTCAATTCCAGCACTTCGGCCTGTAGCAAGATGCCTTCCAGCAACTGATCTATGCCCTGCCCTGACTTCGAGGAAACTTCAACAAACATCGAATCGCCACCCCAGTCTTCCGGAACCACCCCTTCCGTCACCAGTTCCTGTTTGACACGCTCCACATTTGCATCGGGTTTGTCAACTTTGGTCACTGCCACCACCAACGGCACTTTTGCGGCTCTGGCGTGGGCGATGGCTTCCTTGGTCTGCGGCATGACACCGTCATCCGCTGCAACCACCAAAATCACAATATCGGTAGCCTTGGCACCGCGCGCACGCATGGCGGTAAAGGCTTCGTGACCCGGAGTATCCAGAAAAGTGACCATACCACGCGGGGTATCGACATGATAAGCGCCTATATGCTGAGTGATGCCACCGGCTTCGCCGGAAGCGACACGGGTGCGTCGTATATAATCGAGCAACGAAGTCTTGCCGTGATCGACGTGCCCCATCACCGTAACCACCGGTGCACGTGCTTCAAGCACCGCATCGTGATGCGCCTCCGAATCCATCAGATAAGCATCCGGATCATCCAGCTTGGCGGCTTTTGCAACGTGTCCCATTTCCTCGACCACGATCATTGCCGTTTCCTGATCCAGCACCTGATTGATGGTGACCATCGAACCCATTTTCATCAATACCTTGATGATTTCCGAAGCCTTCACCGACATTTTTTGTGCCAGCTCGGCGACCGTGATCGTTTCAGGAACAGCGACTTCATGTATGATAGGTTCAGTCGGTAAAGAGAAAGCATGCTCCGGCTCGACCACATGTTTGCTGTGTTTATCGTGGCGAGGCGCTCTCACCGGCGCAGTCCAGACCGCCTTTTTCTCGCCGGTTTTAAGTGGCGTAGACCGTTTTTTCTGTCCTTTTTCGTCCCAGGCGGGTGCTTTCACTTCGGGCTTGGGTTTCTTGCTAGGCTTGACCACCTTGTCGCCAATCTTGGAACTGGGCTTATGCAGCGTACCTTCAGCCAAAACGGGAACTACCGGCGCGGGATCAACCGGTTTTACTTCAGCTACCATGACTTTAGGCTCTGGCTCTGGCGGAGTCACCATGACTGGCTCAGCTACCGCGACAGGTACTGGTATGACGACTGGTGGTACTGGCGCAGGCTCCAGCGATTTGTTCTTGCGCCTGATACGTTCCTGTTTGGCAATAATTTCAGCTGCCTGACGTTCCGCCAACTCCGCGTTTGAACGAGCCTCCCTTTCGCGCAAGGCCAACTCCTGTTCACTCAGAACTTTGCTAACATCGCCCCTGGCAACAGGTAGCTCTGGTTTGACAAGCGGCGCTGCAACCGGCTTTGCTGCTACCGGGGCAACCGGTGCTGCAACTGGCATCGTAACAGGTGCTGCAACTGGCGGTTTAACGACTGTCACAACGGGTGCTGGAACCACAACGGGTGCTGGAACCACAACGGGTGCTGGAACTACAACGGGGGCTGAAACCGCAACGGAAGGAGGAACCGGCGCAGAAACTGCAACGGGTGCAGCAACACTTGCTGCAGGCGCTGCTGGTATCGCAGAGGCTGCTGGTCCGACTGTAGCGACTGGTGCCACCATGCGGCGTTTACGCACCTCAACCTGTATGGTTCGCGGCCTGCCAGAGCTGTCTGACTTCTTGATTTCAGTGGTTTCGCGACGCGTCAGCATGATTTTATTGCCAACTTTATCTCCGCCATGTGACTGACGCAGATGCTCAAGCAATTGCGCCTTGTCCTTTTCGGAAACAGGATCTGCCGCCTGTTTTTTGCTTACCCCTGCCGCCTTTAACTGCTCAAGCAGCAAGGAAACCGGCAATCCCAGTTCGATCGCAAACTGCGCTACGTTCAATTTTCCCATTTCCATCCTTTTAAGTCCCGCTGGTTCAAGCAAACCACGGTGCCCGCGCCGCCATGATCAACGCATTGGCTCGTTCGCTGTTCATGCCGGAAAGCTCCACCAGCTCATCAACATCCAAATCAGCCAGTTGCTCCTGAGTGGTCACCCCTTTGCCCGTTAAAATCCGCGAGGTGGCTTCATCCATGCCGTCCAGTTTGAGCAGATCCTCGATACCATGCTCCACCTTTTCTTCACTGGCAATCGCGGCTGTCAACAGTGCATTGCGTGCGCGACTACGCAGTTCGTTCACCGTCGCTTCATCGAAAGATTCAATTTCCAGCATTTCTTCAAGCGGCACATAAGCCACTTCTTCCAGGGTATTAAAGCCTTCCTGCACCAGAATATCGGCGACTTCCTCGTCCACATCGAGTTTATCCATGAACACCGCACGCGTTTCAGAAAACTCTACATTATGTTTTTCGTTGGACTGTTCAACCGTCATGATGTTGATTTCCCAACCGGTCAGTTCAGAGGCAAGCCGTACATTCTGCCCGCCACGCCCGATCGCCTGAGCAAGATGTTCCTCTTCTACCACCACATCCATGCTGTGCCGGTCTTCATCGACCATGATGCTGCTGACTTCGGCCGGTGCCAGCGCATTGATCACATATGTAGCGGGATCGGCTGCCCAGAGGATGATATCCACGCGCTCGCCGGCCAGTTCATTGGTCACACCCTGTACACGAGAGCCGCGCATACCGACACAGGTGCCGATGGGGTCGATGCGGGGGTCATGCGATTGCACCGCAATTTTAGCGCGTGAACCAGGATCACGCGCAGCACTCAGAATTTCCAGCAGTTTTTCCTCTATTTCGGGGACTTCCAGTTCAAATAACTTAACCAGTAATTCAGGTGAAGAGCGCGACAACACCACTTGCGGACCGCGTGCGCTGCGATCTACCCGCAACAAATGTGCCTTGACGCGATCACCAACCCGCAGATTTTCCTTGGGTATCATCTGATCGCGCGGCAGCAAGGCCTCAATCTTGCCAAATTCAATGATCGCATTGCCACGTTCCAGTCGCTTCACGGTACCGGACACCAGATGCTCCTTACGATCCATGAAGTCGGTCAGCACCTGCTCGCGCTCTGCATCGCGAATTTTCTGGAAAATTACCTGCTTTGCGGCTTGCGCGCCGATACGTCCAAAGTCGATGGATTCCAGCGGTTCCTCGATAAAGCCGCCCAGTTGTAGCGCAGGATCGCGCTTTTGTGCTTCTTCGAGCTTGATGTGCATATCCGGCGTTTCAAAGGTTTCGTCGTCCGTCACTTCCCAACGCCGGAAGGATTCATATTCTCCGGTATTGCGGTTTATAGAAACACGTACATCGGCTTCATCCGCAAAGCGCTTCCGGGTCGCAGAAGCCAGCGCCGACTCAAGGGATTCAAAAACGATCTCCTTGTCAACGTTTTTTTCACGCGACAGCGCATCTACCAGCTGTAAAATTTCACGACTCATGCTTAATTCTCCGAAAAACGGGGATAATCCCGCCCCTACAAAACCGGCACTAAACGCGCCTTGTCCAAATTTGACAGCTCGATTGCAACCACGCTGCCCTCCATATCCAATTGCAATATTCCCTCATTCAATGTGCCAATAATACCGGAGAAATTTTTTCGTCCCGCCATCGGCAACCGCAACTTGAGATGAGCCTTTTGCCCGGCAAAGCGTATAAAGTCAGCCGGTTTCTTCAGCGGCCTGTCCAGTCCCGGCGAAGAGACTTCCAGTCGATCATAATCGACGTTTTCAACCAGGAACAAGCGGGTCAACTGATTACTGACCCGCTGACAATCGTCAACCGAGATGCCTTCAGGCTTGTCGATAAACACGCGCAGCAAGCCGCGCCCGGATCGTTCAAAATCGACCAGTTCATAACCCAACCCGTTAACGGTGGTCTCAACCAGCTTCAATACATCCATAATTAAACCCACAAATAAAAAACGGGCTCGAAGCCCATCACAAAACGCGCCGCATTGTAGCAAAATTCGCACAATAAAGGGAATTAACTTGAGATTTCCTGAATATTAGCAGGATTAATCACTATTTTCTGCCCCGGCATTCGCCCAATTAACCCAACCACTGCCCTTAATACCCATCCTGATAGCGCGCGGTAATCGGATAGCGCCAATCTTTGCCATAACTACGCTCGGTGATGCGTATACCGACCGCTGACTGGCGGCGCTTATACTCGTTAATACGAATCAACTGCACCACTCGACGCACATCACTTTCAGCATAGCCGAGTGCAATTATTTCCGGGATAGCCAGATTCTGCTCCACATAACCGGCCATGATTGCATCCAGCACTTCATAGGGCGGCAGACTGTCCTGATCGGTCTGATCGGCCCGTAATTCCGCACTGGGCGCCCGGGTAATAATACGTTCCGGGATCACCCGACTCAGTGTATTTCGATAACGCGACAACCGGTATACCAGCATTTTCGCGACATCTTTCAACACCGCAAAACCACCCGCCATGTCTCCGTACAGCGTGGCATAACCCACCGTCATTTCCGATTTATTGCCGGTGGTCAACACCAGCTTGCCAAACTTGTTCGACAAGGCCATTAACAGATTGCCGCGTATCCGAGCCTGCAAATTCTCCTCGGTTGCATCCACGCGCTGCCCGAAAAATGCCTCAGAAAGTGTTGCAAGATAACTGTTCATCAGCGGCTCTATGACATATTCGTCATAACGCACGCCCAGTATTTTAACCATTTCCCGCGAGTCATCCAGGCTGATCTGTGCGGTAAAGGCAGAAGGCATCATCACCGCATGTACTCTATCCGCACCCAGCGCGTCCACCGCTATCGCCAGAGTCAGCGCCGAATCTATCCCGCCGGACAAGCCCAACAATACACCAGGAAAACGATTTTTTTCAATATAATCATGAACTCCAAGGCACAAAGCACGATAAACGCCAGCTTCCAACTCCAGTAGTGCTGTAATTTGACCAACCGGGCGAAAATCATCGTTTATTTCCAGTAATAACAAGGCTTCTGTAAACTGTGTACTTTGTGCGGTCAATTTGCCAAACTTGTCCATCGCAAACGAGCCGCCATCAAAGATCAGTTCATCCTGACCACCCACCATATTGGCATAAATAACCGCCATGCCGGTTTCTTCGATGCGATTTCTTACCGTGTGGTAGCGTAACTGTTGCTTGTTGATCGCAAAAGGGGATGCATTCAGCACCAGCAATACCTGTGCACCCGCATTAGCCGCCTGCCATGCGGCCTCTGGCTGCCAGATATCGGCGCAGATATTCAACGCAAAGCGCAGGCCATCGATTTCAAATACACAAGGCCGGTTGCCGCTATCAAAATATCTTTTTTCATCAAATACTTGATAATTTGGCAAATGATGCTTGTGATAAGTCGTGACAATGCCCCCCTCCTTGAGCAAGGACACCGCATTATAGCGTTTCCCATTTTGCTGATGCGGATGCCCGACCACCAGCGCAATACCAGAGACTTTAGCCGCCAAGGCTTGCAGCGCGTCATCACAAGCCTGATAAAACCCATCCCGCAGCAACAGATCTTCAGGGGGATAACCACACAGACCCAATTCCGGAACCAGCAACAGTTGCACACCTTTCGCTTTGGCCTGTCCGGCATAGTGCAATATTTTTGCCGCATTACCCGTCAGATCACCCAGCGTACAGTTGATTTGCGCAATGGCCAGTTTCATTATGGTTCTCAAAAAAATTATTAAGTGACTTATTCTAACATTATGACGAGCGAAACCGATCAAACTACCGGCTGAAATAAAAAAACGGGCTGTCGCCAGCCCGCTTTTCCATCAGTTTTCAGGTGCGAGCACCTTGAGCCATGCCAATTACTGAACGCGCACGCGCTTCTCTTCACGCACGGTATAACGAACCTCGACACGACGGTTGGCTGCGCGACCTTCCTTGGTCTTGTTATCCGCCAGTGGATGAGTCTTGCCAAAGCCCTTGGAAGTAATACGACTGGCAGCGATTCCTTTTTTCACCAGATACGCTTTTACCGCTGCTGCACGTTTATCAGATAATTTCAGGTTATAAGCCTGGCTCAGACGATCATCGGTGTGCCCAGAAACCACCAGATTCGCATCTGGATATTTTGTTGCAAAATCAACAACCTGCTTTAATTTTACATCCGCTGCAGGCTTCAACTTTGCCGAATCCGTATCAAAACTAGCTCCTTCGATGCGAACCGGGGTCTCTTCCATAATCACCTTCCAAGCTTCCTTGGGTGCAGGTGGTGGCGGAGGCGGAGGCGGTGGAGTCACTTTCTTGAGTTCAGGTGCTGGCTTGGCTTCCACTACCTTGGGTACTACCTGCGGCGCTACCGGTTCTACTACTGGTGCAACAACCGGTGCAACAACCGGTGCTGCGAGTTTGCCAAAATGGTAATTCAAGCCCAGCATAAAATTGTCATTACGCAACTTTTTGCCATTGTCTTTGGAAGAATTACTGGTAATCTCGCCCACCGCGCTCCATTGTGGCGCAAACTTGTATTCGAGACCCAAGCCTGGATACAATCCGCTCTTCTCAAGATTCACGTCGCCACGACCCTTGACATCAGCATAGCCCACTTTTACGTATGGCAACCATTTTCCGTTCGGTAAACCCAATTTCAAATCCAGTCCATACACATTGCTGCCGTAATTCAGTGTAGCGGGAGTAGCACTATCATGACTTTTTTTACCATTCTGTTCCAGGAAGCCATCCACACCCAGCAGAAAACTGCCGACACTCCAGTTGTAACCGCCTTCGAGTTCACCAGCAATAGGGGACTTTTTTGAAAAACCGGTGACATCAGTACGATTCACACCAATCTTTCCGCCTGCATAAGCACCATCAAATTCACTAGCTTGCGCCGCTGTGGCACAGGCCGATAATACTGCCAAAACAATTAGGTGTTTCTTCATTTATTTCTCCAATTTAAAAGCCGAACTCGAACATATACCATGAGCGTGTAAAATTTGCGTCTTTAATAACCAGCACCCCGCTTAGCTTTAGAAACTGTCTGACAGCAAGCGGAAACCTACAAAATTTCTCCTCAATATTGCTGACAGAGGCACCGGAAAAAACAGAAATTTATGTCCGCGTACGGAATATTTTAATAATTACTATGACATATTATCAAATATGGCATCCTGTAGGTAATTTTTTTCAACAATCATCTGAAATTCTGCAATTCCGACGGTTATCCAAGCTGCGCGCCGATAGTTTCCGACTTTAACCCTAAGCCAATTACCCTCAAGCTTAACAAAATACTCATCGCCCCCAACAACAGGTCTAACGGACATGGCAATGATGCCCCCCCTTGTAATGAAACCGCCATGTCCGTTTCCCT
>CAIRBC010000222.1 GCA_903876685.1 uncultured Nitrosomonadales bacterium
GATCTGGTGTATAACCGGCTTACGGATTTTTCCTTGCAACTGCATCCCGTGTTACGAGAGGCCTATCTGGAGAGCAAGGTCGTGCTCACCCCCAATCCCGTTCACTATGCGCGTTATGCAGACAAGCGCAATCTGGCACGTCTGACTGATACTAAAGGCTTAAGTGCGCTAGGAGTCTCCGAGGCAGACATCCAACTATTTCAACAAGGAGTACCTCACACGCGGCAGGTATACAGGGTAGAGCAAGAGCGCTGGTGGCAGGAACGTAAGCTTTGGTTCTTCAAACCGGCCACCGGTTATGGCAGCAAGGGCAGCTATAACGGCGCGAAGCTCACCCGCAGGGTTTTCGATGATATTATGCAGGGTGGGTATATCGCACAGCGCCTCGCCCTTCCAGGAGTGCGCAGTGTGGGGGAAACACCGCTAAAATATGATGTGCGTTGTTACGTTTATGACGGGCAGCTTCAACTGGTGGTGGCGCGACTCTACCAGGGACAGACCACCAACTTTCGCACCCCCGGCGGTGGTTTTGCGGCAGTTTACCTGGCAGGGTAAACCGTCTGACACTATTGATCAGGTGAGCTATGTTACTGAAATATTTTATTTTGTCAGCAGCACTCCTAAACTTGTCTCCGCTGGCTGCAGCAACAGATTTGTCGACCCTGCAATCCGCACTTAGATTCGCTCAGGATGAATTGACTGTTGCCGAAACAGCACGAGATGCCGATGCAAAATTAGTGGGTGAGAGCGAAATGGAACTGGAAAATTTAAAGAAACGACTGGAAACCCGACGCCTTAAAGCCGCACAATCACAAAAAAATTACCTTGAAGTCAGCAAACGCTTTGCAAAAGCACAAGCGAATCTGGATATGGCTCTGAAAAAATGACTTACCTGGGCTTTCTTGCAGTAGGTTTGGGCGCAGCACTCGGTGCCTGGTTGCGCTGGGGCTTGGGGTTATGGCTGAACCCGCTGTTACCCCAATTACCGCCAGGCACACTCACCGCAAATCTGGTCGGCGGTTATCTGATCGGTTTGGCGGTAGCTTTTTTCCTTGAATATCCCGGACTCTCGCCTGAATGGCGACTGCTGGTCATCACCGGATTTCTCGGCGGTTTGACTACCTTTTCTACTTTCTCTGCAGAAACCGTGACGTTATTGTTACGCGGACAATATGCCTGGGCAACCGGCATTATCGTGATGCACCTGGGAGGCTCACTGCTGATGACCGTGCTGGGAATCCAAACTTTCAAATATCTGCAGGGAGTGACATGAGACCCCGGATTCCATTTGATTACATCCGGGCTACTATCGTGAAAGGTGCGCTTGTGATCATAGGCTACACAAGCGCACCCTGCTGTTAACCAAAAAACTCCTTCACCTTGGCCATCCAGGATTTTGCCCTGGGGTTATGACGCCCGCTATCGTTAGCATTGATCGATTCAAACTCGCGCAATAATTCCCGTTGTCTGTCGGTCAAGTTCACCGGCGTTTCGACGATCACGTGACAATGCAAGTCACCAAAACTGGCACTACGTACCCCCTTGATGCCCTTGCCACGCAAGCGAAAAACCTTGCCACTTTGCGTTTCAGCTGGAATTTTGATGCGTGCCCCGCCTTCCAGCGTAGGTATTTCAATTTCTCCACCCAAAGCTGCGGTGCTGAAGCTGATCGGCATCTCGCAATGCAAATCGTTATGCTCCCGCTGGAATACGGCATGCGGCTTGGTCTGGATGACCACATACAGGTCGCCTGAGGGTCCGCCATTCACGCCATGTTCGCCTTCGCCAGACAAACGGATACGATCATCATTATCCACACCGGCCGGTATTTTCACCGACAAGGTCTTGTGTTTCTTGATGCGTCCGTTGCCACTGCAATCCTTGCAGGGTGAGTTGATCATCTTGCCGGAGCCGTGGCAGCGCGGACAGGCTTGCTGGATCGAGAAAAAGCCTTGCTGCATACGCACCTGTCCATGCCCGCCGCAGGTGGTACACGCGGTAGGCGTGGTGCCAGGCTTGGCACCGGAACCGTGGCAGGTATCACATTCAGCCATGGTCGGCACGCGTATTTGCGTTTCAGTACCCCGCGCAGCCTGTTCCAGGGTGACTTCCAGGTTATAACGCAAGTCGGCACCACGATGAACATTACTGCGTCCGCCACCGCCCCGACCTCCACCGAAAATATCGCCAAAAATATCGGAGAAATCGAAGCCTGCGCCCCCTGCCCCCCCCGCTCCGAAAGGACTTCCGCCACCCATCCCGCCGGATTCGAAGGCTGCATGACCATACTGGTCATAAGCCGCGCGTTTTTGCACGTCAGAAAGTGTTTCGTAAGCTTCCTTGGCTTCCTTGAAGTA
>CAIRBC010000223.1 GCA_903876685.1 uncultured Nitrosomonadales bacterium
GCTAAGTTTTTAGAAAATGTTGTGTGATCGCATCGTTCTCAATCTACGAATAATTTTTTGGCTTTTTCTTGGCTTGAATGGGTTAGTCGAATATTTGCTAATTGTTTTTCCTGGAAGTCTGTTATTGCTCAATCTTTATATGTATTTGTAGTTTTTTCATTTTTCCCATAAGGTCTTGCGGCTGATTCCCAGGTCAGTGGCTGTTTCGGCGATGCGTTTGCCGTTAGCGGCCAACCTTTCCAGAATGTATTTTTTTTCGCTGGCCTGCAGATGGCTGTTCAAAGAGCCGGTACACTCGGGTTCCTCAGTCGTTGGCGTTGAAATATTTCCAAACAGCACTGCGGCGTTCAGTCGGGTTTGCTGGGAGAGTATGCAGGCACGTTCCAGGCAATGTTTAAGTTCGCGGATATTGCCAGGCCAGGGGTGATCCAGCAGTGCCTGTTCCGCCGATTGATCCAGGGTGCGTGGATCGGTATTTTCGGTCGTCCAGGTCTCCAGCATTAGTCCGGCCAGCCACAAAATGTCTTCCTTACGTTCGCGTAAAGGGGGAATATGTACATGGATGACATGAATTCGGTAGTACAGATCTTCGCGAAACCGGCCTTGCTCAACCATCTGTTTCAGATTCTGGTGTGTGGCGCAAATCAGTTTGATATTGACCGTAATGGGCTTTTCTGCGCCTACCCGGACAATCTCCCTTTCCTGAATCGCACGCAACAGTTTAACTTGCATTGCAGCAGACATTTCGCCGATTTCATCCAGGAACAGTGTGCCATCGTTCGCCAGCTCGAAAAGTCCTTTTTTGTCACGAGCTGCACCGGTAAACGCACCTTTGACATAGCCAAATAATTCGGCCTCCAGCAGCGATTCGGTGAGCGCACCACAGTTTACCGCGATAAACGGCGATTTTTCCTTGGGGTCCTGCTGTCGGTAGAGTGCTCTGGCAACCCATTCCTTGCCGACACCGGATTCGCCGGTTATCAATACCGAAGTTGCCCCTTTCGCCATGCGCGGCAGTAAGGATTCGATATGGCGCATTGCGCTGGAAAGACCCAAGGTGTTTTTAGTCACGACTGCAGGTCGCGCCTTGATGCAGGCAGTTCGGATGATATTCAGCAAAATATGAATATCCAGCGGCTTGGTCAGATAGTCATGCGCGCCAAGTTTCAATAGTCGCACCGCTCGGTCTATGGTTCCATAACCGGTGGTAAAGATGAAAGCAGGAAGCTCGACTTGTGTGGCCTTCAACTGAATAAACAGGTCTTCTCCGTTAATGTCGGGCAGTTGAATGTCGCAAATTGCGATGTCGTAAACTCCTTTAGCCACCGCTTCCGCGCCTTCCTGTCCGGTTTTAAACCAGTCACATTTCAGGTTTTCCAGGTTGAAGCGATCCGAGAGCGCTTCGCCCATGATTTCGTCATCTTCGATCAGGCAAATGCGGTAGGGTATGGGTTTCAAGATTGAATTCCTAAAGGGAGGTCCAAGGCGAAGCGCATATGGTCACTGGAGGCTCTATCAGCGACGATACTTCCGCCCAACTGATGCACGATTTGATAAGTTACCCACAAACCCAAGCCATGTCCCCCCTCGCTCAAGGGAGAAAAGGGTTCGAACAAGTGGGAAATTTGTTCGTTGGTCAGCATTTTTCCGCTATTTTCGACGGTAATTTTGAGTCTCTGCTCACAAATTTCGATTGCGAAGGCAACGTCACCTTGCTGCTCCGCCGCTTGAATGGCATTGAGCAGCAAGTTGATCATGATCTGGCGCACAAAGGTTGAGGGAAGCGAAATTTCACTGTTAAGGCTGGTTTGCCAGGCTAGATGCAAGGCTTTCTTGTCAGCCATGGGCGTGATCAGGGTCAGTACATCTGCAATATCCTGCGGTGTCAGATGTCGATTTTTCAACTTGGCTTCCACCAATAACGCGCCCACCGTATCCTTGATGTGACCCAGTCCTCTTTCGATTAGCATGATGGTTTTCAGGGATTTTGGACTGAGATCGCCATGGCATTTCAAGGTGTCGATAGCGGTGAGCATGCCACTCAGCGGATTATTGATTTCGTGGGCAATCCCAGCCGCGAGTTGACCCACCGCCGCCAGCCGTTCGGATTGCACGATCTGGCTAGCCAGCGCATCGGAGGTTTTGCGCTCATGCAGCATCTGGTTATATGCTTCAAACAGCCGTCCAAGTTCGTCGTTGTGGCCATAGGCCGTATAATTCAGACTCTCAGGCCACTCCTTGCCCATTTCACCCATACGCTCAGTGAGTTGCACCAGCGGAATAGCCATTCGTCTACCCCAGTACCAGTTGAGCGGGAGCAGGAAGCACAGCAGCAGCGAACCTGCCAGCAGGCCATGCCTCAAAATCTGGGTGAAACGTGGCCAGAATACATCCTCCGGGTAAGCAATGATCAATGTACCGAGATGCAGGTTCTCTTTGATGATCGGCGTGGTGAAAAAGATATGTTTGGCATGAGGGGGTATGAATTTGCGGGTGCTATCTCCACCCGCTGTCGTAATAAAGTCAGCAAGACGCGCATATTCCTCGCTGATGAGGCGCATATCGGTGAGTAACGGTGCAGATTTTGGGTACGCGCACGCGACGACCGCCAGTCCGTTGTCTATCACCAGCAGGGTGCTCAGCTTCAAACTACTGGTGCTATTCTTTTTTTGATAATCTATCGGAGCGCGGATGATCTCGAAAATTCGCCAGGTATCGTCGTGCAGCATCGCCGGAAAAACATGTTCAATCAGCGACTGGCTCATTTTTTCAGCATCGATAATCAAGTCATCCTGAAGGATGTCATAAGCTTCCTTTATCAACGAAGTAGAGACAGTCAGTACGGTGATCAGTATCAACATACTGCCCCACAGTGGGATTTTGTGGCAAAAGCTGAGATCAAAGATGCGTTTCATAAATCTTCAAAATCAATCATGATTCGTTTAACATCCAGGTAAAGTTCAGGCAAGGGCGGGCCAAACTTGTCCAGTTGCAACTGCTTCAATAATTGAATGCCCTCTGGATCCTTGGTCATCTCCATCAGTACACGTTGCATATCACTGAATTTTTTTCGGCTAACGAGTGAGCCGGCGACGATCGGCGGAAAGCCGAATTCCTGGGATTTTGCAACGATACGGGTGTTGTCGCTGATATCCTTATGAATTTTTGACAGCGCGTCCCATACAAAGCTATCCACCATTCCGCCATCAGCCAAGCCATGCGCTACGGCTTCGATGACCTTGCGGTGACTTAGGGTGAAGAAGGTTTTACGGAAGAATTTCGAAGAATCGATGCCTGCCTGTTGTAATTGATAGCGGGGGATCAAGTACCCGCTAAAAGAATCAAATTCGACATAGGCGAATACCTTGCCATTCAGTTCTATTAAGGATCGGGTAAGCAAATCTGAGGAAGGAACGATGAGATAGGCGCGGTAAAAAGGCCGACCCTGGTAAATCGGGGTGACCAGCAGTCGGACGAGATGGTAGTGCTCCAGGTAGACATAGGGGAAGTCGGCAATCCACGCGAAATCCAGTTTACGCTGCTTTAATAAGTTGATGGTTTCCAGGTAATTGTCTCGTGAAACAAATTCGACAGGAACCCCTAGTTTATTTTGCAAATAGCTACGCCATTGGTTGAGCAGTTCATATTGTTCATGCACGATAACCGGGGTGATGCCTATGCGTATCGGTTGCACGTCCGTGAGAGCCTTGGCATTGGTTGATATTAGGCATAACGTAAACCACAACCAGAAAGCGGTCTTGAATCTGGGCGATGCATGGGGAGGTCGTATTATAAAGTATTCAGAAAATTTCATGTTTCAGCTTGCTGTTGTAGCCGTGATAATTATAACAAACCAGCTCATGAGCTGCCTGGCGCAGGTGATTTGCGTTATTTTTCTCATGAGTGGCTATGCTGGGCACTGAGGCCTTATCAGGCACTCTGTACTTGTGCTTGCGTCAGGCCGGTAAGCTCCATGATACTTTGCAGAGAGTAGCCATTTTGTTTCATTTTGCGGGCATTTTCCTGTTGTAGTTGCGCTCTGCCTTGTTCAATCCCTTGTTTAATGCCTTGTTCAATGCCTTGTATAAGGCCTTGTTCAAGGCCTTGTTTCAATCCTATTTCTATACCTTTGTCAAGCTTTTCCTGCATCAGATATCGCTGTGAGGTTTCTTCCATACGCCAGTATTCATATATTTCAAGTTCCTCCTTGGTCCATGAAAACTCAGAAGCTTGCGTATAGGCATTTTTCAGTTCAGGGATGGCTTCCGCACTCTTGGGTACGATGCTCAGATCGCGGGCATTCTTGATGAAATATATCCATTTATCGACGATACCCTCCAGTTGTGCTTCGGACTTGTTGAATTTGTCCAGTTCGATAAAATTGAATTCAATGTCCGTTAGTTCTTGTATCTGTGTCGCCTGATTCAGAATCAGGTGGCGGGTGAGGTAGTCGGATCCCTCAAAGCAATGGAAGTCAAGTACGCCGATGAAGATCACCTGACCCAGTAGTGGATAATCGTTTCCCTTGTCGATCTGGCTGGTATAGGCCTTGGAAGTGTAATACAGCGCGCGTTTGTGAAAGGAAACCTTCTTTTCAACCTGCATTTCCACAATGAACGAAATCCCCCGGTTGTCCACCGCCTTAATGTCAAGAATAGTTTCTTTGAGAATCGCCAGATCGGGCGGTTGCCATGGGTTTTTCAGTGTCACCTCGACAATTCGCTGGTCATCATGCAAATCGAGCACTGCATTAAGAAAACCAATCAGGATATCCTTGTGTTGCTCGTTGCCAAATACTTTTTTAAAGGCTATGTCGGTTCTGACGTCGAGAAATAACATGGGTCGCTCCTAATATTGGGTTTTAGTTCAAAAAACATGGACGAAAAAAAGAAAAATAACTTAAAATAAACACCGCAAAAAGTAGGTGATTTCTGACTGCTTTACCTTTCAGTTGCAAGTTGCCGGGAGTTACAGATTGGTAACATTGCGAGGTTAGTGATTGGTATTTGGTTACGCTATGGTAACATTTTTTTTGGGTGCAGGTTGATTTAGTGGCGAGAATTGTCAATAAAGTTCCCAAAATTAGCGTAAAAAATATTGATTATTAGCAGGGATACATTTTGTAATAGCCTGAAATAACATATTTTGTTTAGGGATTTTGGATATTTCAGCTTTTAGTTTATGGAAATACTCAGTACAGAAAAATTTTTGGCATATTTAGTGCTTTATAAACCGTGCAATTACTTTCTAATCTTTGGAGATTTAAATTGAGCAATTCGACCACCATCAAACAACTTTTGTGTATCGCATCCGCCGCTGCTTTGTTCACATTCTCGGCTAGCTCCTCTGCTGCCATCGATGTAGAAGCCGCAAAATCACTGGCGCGTGCCAACAACTGCTTCAAGTGTCATAGCGAATCAAAGGACAAAGACGGCCCAGCTTATCAGAAGGTTGCCGCCAAGTATAAAGGCAAGGCAGATGCAGAAGCCAGGTTGATCACCCATGTGACGACCGGCGAAAAGGCCAAGTTCCCGGATGGCCACGAAGAAGATCACAAGATCATCAAGACCAAGGATATGGCCGAAATCAAGAATTTAATAGGCTGGATACTGTCACTGTAACAATTTCCCGATAAGAAAGAAAAGCCTGAAGCCTGGGAGTGCAGGTATGGCTGCGCAAATTTTGGCAGCTTCCACTAGAGGCTTCAGAGTGAGAAACAGGTGTGAGTGGATTTCGAGGCAGAGACTGGCGCGTAAAGTTGGACAAATTCAGGGATATAGACCAGATCAATATTCAGGTGAGATGGATTCTTTCTCAATAAAAAATTTTGATGGGCGCAACAAGCAGCCATTGCAATATTGAAAGTAGAAAAGAGAAAAATATGAAATTCATTCGGCAAGTGATGATGTTATTTGCATTTTTCTGTGGTCTGTGTGGTCTTTCGACCTCGCAAGCCGTCGAAGAAGCCGGTACAACGGCAAAAGTAGCGAACAGGGATACGGTATGTACCAAGTGCCATGACGAAAGTGAAGCAAGACCAATTCTTTCCCTCTATCAGACCAAGCACGGCGTCAGGGCGGATTCACGCGCCCCTAACTGTCAGTCTTGTCATGGCGAGAGCGACAAGCACTTGCACGGCGATCCGAATGTGAAGGGTCGCGCGTCGCCTGATGTCATTTTTGGTAGCAAAAAAGGCACCTATCAGCCGAGTGAGCCTCAACAGCAGAACGCGGCTTGCTACGCCTGTCACCAGAAGGACGCTAAGCGCTCACACTGGGAAGGCAGCACTCACCAGAACCGTAACGTCTCCTGTACTTCCTGTCACGACATCCATAATGGCGGACACGACAAGGTACGCGAAAGACAGACACAGCCTGACGTTTGTTTTACCTGCCACAAGGAACAACGTGCGCAAATCAACAAACCTTCACACCATCCGATTTCAGAAGGCAAGATGAGCTGTTCGGATTGCCATAATCCACATGGCTCGGTCGGACCCAAACTGATGAAGCGCGATAACGTCAACGACACCTGTTACACCTGTCATATGGAAAAGCGCGGGCCATTCGTGCATAACCACCAGCCAGTCGACGATGATTGCACTAATTGCCATAACCCGCACGGCACCGTGGCCGAGAACATGCTGAAGATGCGTGCGCCGTTCCTGTGTAACTCATGCCACACCACGCCGCATGGTCCGGGACAGCCCGCGTTGGCAAATGGCTCCAGCGGAGCGGTTTCTCCCATGGCAGGTTCAGCCATTACACAAGGAAGAGCCTGTGCCAACTGCCATACGCAAATACATGGCAGTAATAATCCAAGCACTGCGCCTGCAAATTCGCAGTTCTTCTTCCGCTGAGATAATGGGGCATAACGATCATGAGAATACCTAAACAGCAAATTGTCTTTAGAAAAAATGTATTAGCCCTGTCAGTGCTGTTGTGCTTTAACGCAGCAGCCTATGCAGAAGATGATGTCGAGGCGCTGACCAAGCCTGAAAGCAGCATCGGCCTGGGTGCAGGCGTGTCTAGCGGTTCTAGCCAGACCCGGTCAATTTTTGACCAGTACAACGGCTTGCGTAAAAACAGTACTAATCTGTTGCTGGATGCCAGCGTCATCAAACTTCAGGAGGAAACCGGCCTGTGGACCAGGCTGGAAGGTCGCAACCTGGGGTTGGATAACCGCGAAGCCAGCTTTTCACAGAACAAGCAAGGTGACTGGAAGTACGCTTTTGAATATAACGAGATCAATCACCAGGAGATTCGCACCATCAATACCGGGTTACAAGGTGCCGGAACAACCACGCCTGTGGTGAACAGAGTTGCGTTAGGAAAAGGAGCGGATCTGAATCTGCAACTGCAGCGTAAGGCTGCCTCGGTCAGCGCTGAAAAATGGATTAATTCCAGTCTGTTATTCGAAGCGAGTTTCAAGGACGAAGAGAAAAAAGGTGCGAGGATGTCAGGTACTGGCATTTATTGTTCCAGTATAACTGGGTTGAGTCGTTATACCTGTAGTAATAACGCCAGCCTTTCCGGTGCATTGTTTTTGCTGCCAGAACCGGTGGATAATCATATCAAACAACTGGAAGCCAAGTTGAATTTTACCGGCGATAACTTCCTGCTGACAGGCGGCTATTATGGTTCAATGTTCAACAATTCAAATCGGATGATGCAGGCTGGAATAACCGGTGGGCTATATGGGACAGATGGCATAACACTTATCTCGAATGCCTCAGTTTTAAGTTATTTAACGTCTCCAGTAGCGCTTGCGCCGGATAACCAGGCACATCAATATTATGTGTCTGGCAACTATGCCTTTAACACCACGACTCGTACCACCTTCAAGTATGCGCATACCCATGCGACGCAGGATCAGGACTATTCCAGTTTTGGTGTAGCCGGCAACCTCGGTGGCGTGGTGGATACCACGCTGGCACAGCTAGGTTTGACTGCCAGACCTGTGGACAAGCTGAACGTGGTTGCGAATGTGCGCTATGAAGACAAGAACGACAAAACCCCGGAAGTTGCTTATAACCGCCTGAGTAACGGGACTACTGCGTATTCAAGCAATTATTCGAATTCAGCTACCAAATTGAATGGAAAACTGGAAGGCTCTTATCAGCTTCCCGATCATTTCCGAGGAACACTGGGCATCGATTACGCGACAGTCGAGCGGGCGGTTCCTCCCTCGGTAGCAAGTCTGGCAGCTCAAGATTTGACGCTGGCGCTAGGTGGTTTGAGGGAAAAGACGCGTGAGACCAGTTACCGTGCCGAGTTGCAACGCGGTTTGTCCGAGACGCTTAATGGTAGTGCCAGTCTGGTGCATAGCAGAAGAAGCGGAGACCAATGGACGCTGTATAACGCGACCGGCACATTGCCTCAGTTGATGCTGGATCGTACTCGTGACAAGGCAAGGCTTGCTGCAGACTGGTCGCCAACCAGTGAACTGTCTATACAGTTCAATGTGGAGGATGGCAAGGATAGCTTCGATACACCGCAAGGCGGTGGGATGCGCGACGCCAAGATGAATTCCTTTGGCGTGGATGCAGCACTGATCGTATCGGATAACTTGAAACTGACTGGCTACCTGAACCGCAGCGAACAGAAGTTGAATGTCAATAATACCAACGTGTATCTCACCGAGATCAAAAATACCAATATCAGCGTCAGTGTAGGCGCAGTTGGGAAAGTGGCAGGCAATATAGATGTGGGTGGAAATGTCACTTATCTGGAGGACAATAATCGCTATACCCAAAGTACATTGAATGGTAGCTCGATCGTTGGTGCGCAGTTGCCAGAGGTGACTTACCGTACCACCACGCTGAAACTGTATGGCAAATATGCACTGCAAAAAACGGCTGATATTCGGGTAGACCTGGTGCATCAGAACGCGTCGCTGAATGAATGGACTTGGGGTAGCAATGGCACCCCCTTCAACTATTCTGACAATACTACCGTAACCGTTCGACCCAACCAAAGCATGAGCTTTTTGGGAGCCAGTTATGTTTACAAATTCCGTTAGCAGGATGGGATTGTGCAATAAGTCAAACGAAAGCCGGATCAAAACTCAAGTGGTGATCGGGGAAATATCGTATGGCTCGAAGCAATTGGAGGTGCAAGACTGATTAAAGGGTAAATGATGGTGTTTGGGAAGGATAGAAATACGTGAGTGATGTAATTAGAGTTGAGTGTTTAATTTTTGAATCCTAAAGGGAATAAAACAATGAAATCCATACTTGTACGACTGGGTCTTACGACTCTTATCGTTGGAGCGCTAGCCGGTTGTGGCGGCGGATCAACGGGTTCTGTGAATGTAGCAGTAGGGACGGGCGGTGGCGCGGTGCTATCGACTGCTGACTTTCAGTCAATCAGACCGCAGATTGATCCTGCCAGCATCTCGGTTTCTATTACTCCCCAAACCGGGACCTACCCGAATATCTCGGGCGGTACCGTGGTTAAATACAAAGTCACCGATCAAAATGGCAAACCGATTGCTGGTTTGGGCGGGCAGTCGAATAACCCGGCTCAAACTAACGTAACCAAGGTTCCTACCAACTTTGACATCTCGTTTACGCTGGCCAAGCTGATCCCGGCTGCTGGTGGCGAGCCTTCACGTTGGGTCAACTATTTTGTGACCAAACTGGCGGTTGCTTCAGGTTCATCGGCGACGCCTGCTTCCGCAGTGGTTATTTCGGACAATGGCGTGGCATTTACCGGTCAATACCCGAGTGCGGATAGCAACGGTATCATGATCGATAACGGCGATGGCTCTTATCAGTACACGTTCCTGCGCGATCCTATGCAGTCGCAAAAGATTGTGCAAAAGCTGCCAGCAAGCTGGGTAATCGGCTCCACTACCTATAAGGCAGCGGATCTGGATCCCGAAGATCTGGCGTTTGATGCGAATGCAACCACCCGTCTGGGCATACTGCTGACAGGTAGCCAACCTGGCACCGGTGCGGCAGTACCCGGAGGCGTTCAGCCTGCAGGTGGACCTAACGCGGTTCCGCTGATCTATACTTTGAGCCAGGCTTATGACTTTATTCCTGCAACGGGTAAGCAAACCACTTATGGACGTGACATCGTTCAAGCTGGTTCTTGCGATAGTTGCCATGACAACGTGACGCAGAAGCGCGGCCTGGGTCACATCAGCACCGCTAGTGCCACCAATGGCATTCCTCCCGGTGCCTATGTCGGTCGTAATGACCCTAGGCTGTGCGTGGCCTGTCATACCGATCAGACCAAATTCAGCTATGCGGTGGTTACCTCAGGTACCAACACGGATGGCTCACCTAACTACTCCGGCACCTATGGTCGAGTCGATCCAGCGACGGTTCCCAAGTACAACGAAGCTGCTTTTATATACCCGCGCATGATTCACCAAACCCACATGGGTGATGAGCTGGTCAAGTCAGGCTATAACCTTAATGGACACGCTGCTGACTGCTCAAAAGCCAGCCTTGCAGGTCCGAATGCCGGTCAATGCTTCAATCTGGTAGGCTTCCCGCAAGATACGCGCAATTGCACCAAGTGCCATGACGGTAGCGACAAGAAGTCCGATGGGTCTACAAATGTCAACAAGACTGCAGAAGGTGACAACTGGAAGAGCAAGCCGAGCATACTGGCCTGCGGCGCATGCCATGATGGTATCAACTTCATCACCGGCACCGGAATTACATTGGCCGACAGGAATGCAGACGTTAAGGCTAAAGTTCATGTA
>CAIRBC010000224.1 GCA_903876685.1 uncultured Nitrosomonadales bacterium
AGGCTAAGTTTTTAGAAAATGTTGTGTGATCGCATCGTTCTCAATCTACGAATAATTTTTTGGCTTTTTCTTGGCTTGAATGGGTTAGCCGAATATTTACTGTAAGTAGTGTTTAATTGACTAATTACATGGCATTATCTGTAGGTCGGGTTAGGCGCGGTATCTTGCGCCCTAACCCGCCGTTCCACTTGCCCGGTACGATTTTAAAATTGGCACGAATTAAAACCTTAATGTCAGTTTATGTACCCATTCAGGATTTATGCTTATGGTACTTTTCCGGCGCTGTGGGTCAGGAAAATTCCCTGGATGTTAAGCGTGCAGTTCACATTGGTTTGAGAAATTTTGAGGGGGGTTAATGATGAAGCAAAAGATTCAAGTATTGGGAGCTGTATTTTTGTCAATTCAAATGGCATTTTCCATGGCAGCGGGTGCCGGTGATGCTGACCGTCTAGGGAAAGACCTGACACCCGTTGGCGGTGAAAAGGCCGCCAACAAGGATGGCAGCATTCCCGCCTGGACGGGCACGGAAGCACCGCTTCCCGGTTGGAAGCAGGGCAAGAAGCGGGTGGATTTCTGAAAACACAAGGATGACAAGCCGCTGTATACCATCGATGCATCGAACCTGGATAAATATGCGAGCAAATTGACCCCGGGGCAGATACAGCTGTTCAAGCAGCTCAAGGGCTACAAGATGGATATTTATCCCTCTCATCGCGACTGTGGAAACCCTGATTTCGTTGAAGCCAATACCAAGAAAAATGTGACGACGGCAGCGCTTGCACCCGAAGGCTGGTTCCTGAAAGAAGCCTACATGCCAGGCATCCCCTTCCCGATGCCGCAAACCGGCACCGAGGTGATGCTGAACGGTAAATTTCACTATCATGGCGTAGGCGTGGACTACCATTCCATGTTTACTGCGGTTTCACCGCGCAAAGGCAGCGAGGACTGGATCAAGGCGGCTGATGATCTGGTCTGGTATATGCCCTGGGCGAAAAAAGGTTCGGCGCTGCTAAGCTCCCTGCCACCCGTCGAATGGTATATCCATTTTGATTATACGGCGCCTGCGGCCTTGGCCGGTCAGGCACTGAACATCACCATGATGACCAACAAACCGGGCAGTCAGGTATTTTATTACTTCCCTGGACAACGGCGTGTGCGTCTGATGCCGACCTATGCTTATGATTCACCGCAGATCGGCTTCGAGAATCAGTATACGATGGATGAGCCTGAAATTTTCTTCGGCACACTGGATCGCTTCGACTGGAAACTGGTGGGCAAGAAAGAAATTTATGTGCTGTATAACGCCTTTGGCGGCAACAATTTTGATGGCAAATTTGAAAATTTTGCGTTGAGAGAATTTGTTAATCCTGCTGACCGGCATTATGAATTGCATCGTGTCTGGGTGGTGGATGCCACGGTCAAGGCCGGCATGCGTCACTCCGCGCCCAAACGTACCTATTACCTGGATGAAGATTCCTGGAATTACATGGCGGGTGAAGATTATGATGGTCAGGGGAAAATCTGGAAAGTCAAAGAAGGTTTCCTGACCCCGATTTATGAAACCAGCTCCTGCGACGTTTCCGCCTTTGCCCAGTACAACCTGGCAGATGGACGTTATCTGGTCGATATGCATGCGGCCGGAACCGGACGTGACATATTCTATACGATGGAAGGGAGTGGTCCGCGCTTTAATGCCAACTACTACACTTCTGACAGCCTTCGTGCAATGAGCGAGCGTTAAGCGAAATTCAGGGGATAAATAATGAAAAATCAATTCAAGTTAAAAGTGCTGACCACCCTGATGCTGGCGTTGTCGGCTACACAGGCTCAGGCAATTGCCATCGAAGGCGAGAGCGTGAAGGGGAGCTTCGATAACACCATCAGTATCGGGATCGGTGTGCGCACCAAGAACCCGTCGTGCAATGATATTCTGATCAGTCCTGCCGGCGTCGGCGCACCAGGTGCTTGTACCCTGGTTAGTTCCAGTCTGGGAGATCAGGGCGATCTAAATTACAAAAGAGGCGATGCCTTTACCACTTATCTCAAGGGAACTGATGAGTTGCTGTTGAAGTTTCCGGAGGGTGTCAAGTTCATGGGACGGGTGAGTTGGTTGAAGGATTTTTCTTCTACCAGTACCACCGGTTATGTGAGTGCCGGCAATCCAGCCGGCGTTGCCTCTCAGACCGATGCAGCCCATAGTCAGCTTTCTTTCAAGGCGCGTTTGCTGGATTTCTGGGTTAGCAAGGATATGTCCTTCGGTGATCAGAATGCGCGGCTGCGTGTCGGCAATCAGGTGGTTAGTTGGGGGGAAAGCCTGTTCATACCGGGCGGTATCAATCAGACTAATGCGATTGATTACATGAGGCTTTCCCAGCCAGGTACGCAATTGAAAGAAGTTTTTCTGCCAGCACCGATCATCAGTTTTGCCAGTGGACTGGGTCATGGCTTCAATTTTGAGACCTATGTACAGGCCAACTGGAATCCTAGTTACTTTCCGCCTACCGGCAGCTACTGGAGTGTGGTGAATGGCCTGGGCTCAGGTTCTACTGCCTATGGATTAAACACGCAACGTCCCGGTCATGGCAACCAGTATGGCGCTGCGCTGCGCTGGCAGCCTGAAGGAACTCAGGCAAATATTGGCTTTTATGCGATGAATTACACTGACAAGACGCCTAATCTTTCCCTCGATCCTGCGCGATTAGGTTGGGTATATCTGGAAAATCGTCAGTTGTATGGCATTAGCGCTAATGTCCCGGTTGGTGACTGGGCTTTTGGGTCGGAAGTTTCATATCGTCCGAAAGATGCGTTATCGCTCAATCCTGATTCTGGCTGTGCAAACAATAATAACAACTGTTATGTGGACAGCAAAAAAATTCAGGCGCATTTAACCGCGATCCTGAGTGTGACGCCCGGCGGCAATTACAGCGGTCTGTTGAATTTGCTGGGTGCACAAACCGCTACGCTGATGGCTGAAGCGGTGATGATCAAATACCCGGGCTTGAAGCAGACTTATAATGGCGATCAGATCGGTGCCGGTGCTTGGGGCTGGGGAATGCAAACCAACCCGCTGGGAGTGCCTGAATCTGCAGGTACCTCCACTTCAGGGGGCTTCAACTTTGACTTCAGCTGGGTCTATGATGGTACTGTAGTCCCGGGCTGGCAGATGATTCCGGAAGTGTATTTCTTCGATGCCACCACCGGTCGCACGCCGAATATCATGGCGCCGTTCATGCAGGGAGCAAAATCCTCCAACATGATCCTGACTTTCGTGAAGAATCCGGCAACCTGGCAGTTCGGCGTTAATTACGCGAAGTTCTGGGGAGGTTCCAACTTGCTGGATCAGCCTTATGCCGATCGTGACTTTGTCGGTGCCTACGCTTCTTTCAACTTTTAAGTCCTAAGGCAGGGTGCGTCACAGCACCCTGCAAATTTTTACCGAACCGGATAATTTATGTTTAAAATTTTCAGAGCCGATGGCGTCAACCAGTGGCTGATACGCGCGCTGCAAGGCTTGGAGGAATTTTGCTTCCGCTATCGGACGCCGTTCCTGATCTGGCTTGCCGTGTTTACCGCTTTCATGGGTTTTTTTGCGGTACAGTTGCGCATGGAAGCCGGCTTTGAAAAACAAATGCCCACCGGGCACGAATATATCAAGACCTTTCAGGAATATCGTAGCGACCTGTTAGGCGCTAATCGCCTGAACTTTGTGGTCAAGGCGAAGCAGGGCACCATCTGGACACCTGAAGGGCTGAAGCGTTTGTATGATGTCACCCAAGGGGTGATTTTCCTGCCTGGTGTCGATCGTCTGGGGGTGCAATCACTATGGACACCGAATAGCTATGTCAATGAAATTACCGAAGAAGGCTTCAGAGCCGATCCGATCATTCCCGGCACGGTGACCCCTGAACATCTGGATGCCGAAATCATCGCCGGCATTCAACGCTCCACCAGTCAGGGTGGTTTTGTCGGCACGCTGGTGTCGCGCGATCAGAGCAGTGCCATGATCATCGCCGAACTGGCGGAGATAGACAAGGATGGCAAGAAGATTGATTACGTCGCCTATAATCGCTTAATTGAAAAGGAAATAAGGCAGAAATTCGAGGATGCGGCTTTTGAAGTTCAGATCATCGGCTTCGCCAAGCAGATCGGGGATATTGCCGATGGCGCTTCTTCGGTGCTGGTATTTTGCGCCGTGGCCTTGTTGCTGACTGCGCTGGCGGTTTACTGGTATTGTCATTCACTGCGCTTCACGCTGCTGCCGATAGCCTGCTCGCTGACCTCCCTGATATGGCAGTTCGGTGCCTTGAAACTGCTGGGCTTTGGTCTGGATCCGCTGGCAGTGCTGGTGCCTTTTCTGGTGTTCGCCATCGGTGTGTCACACGGGATTCAGCAGATCAATTTTATCGTGCGCGAAATTTCGCATGGCAAGACGACGATGGAGGCGGCACGTGCCAGTTTCTCCGGCTTGCTGATTCCCGGGGTGCTGGCGCTGGTGACGGCTTTCGTTTCTTTTGCCACGCTGATTCTGATCCCGATTCCGATGGTGCGAGAACTGGCGATTACCGCCTCGCTTGGGGTGTTTTTCAAGATCACCACCAATCTGGCGATGTTGCCGATAGCCGCCTCTTATTTACATTTCACCCGCGATTATGCGGAGCAGGCGATGCTTAAGCGTGAAAAGCGGGCTCGCTGGTTGCGTGTACTGGCGCGAGTTGCTGAACCTAAAAATGCCTTGCTGGTAATCGGAGTGACCGCAGTGATTTTTGGCGTATCGGTATGGCAGAGCAGTGGCAGGGTGATTGGCACGCTGCAACCCGGTGCGCCCGAACTGCGTCCTGAAGCCCGCTTTAACCGCGATGCGGTAGCGATTGCTGCGGGGTATGACACCGGGCTCGACTGGCTCACCGTGATTTTCGAGGCACCGCCGGAATCTTGTCAGAATGTGGCGCTGGGCGTCTATCAGGACAAGTTTGTGTGGCATGTGCAGAATACGCCAGGGGTACTTTCGGTGGATTCCTTTTCCACGCAATTGCGAAATTATAGTCTGGGTTATAACGAGGGCAATCCTAAAATGGGGGTAATACCCATCGATGCTACCAATTATGCGGCGCTGAGCACCGAAATCGGACGGATGCGCGGCTATATGCGCAAGGATTGCAGCATGACGGCGGTCAACCTGTTCCTGACGGATCACAAGGCGACCACCATCAATCACATCATCGAGCAGGTCAAGGTGTTTAGAAATGCCAACAAGATGGAAGGGGTGAGCATCCGTCTGGCAGCGGGTAATGCGGGCGTGCTGGCCGCCGTCAATGACGAGGTGGAACGTAGCGAACTGCCGATGATGCTGTATGTGTATGGGGCAATTATTTTCCTGGTGGCGCTGGTGTATCGCGATTTCCGTGCGGTGCTGGCTTGTTGTCTGCCACTGACCGTCAGCACCTTCATCGGCTACTGGTTCATGAAGGAACTCAATATCGGTCTGACCGTGGCGACGCTGCCGGTGATGGTACTGGCGGTTGGCGTCGGTGTCGATTATGCGTTCTATATCTATAACCGGTTGCAAATGCATCTCTCGCAAGGTCAGAATATCGTGAAGGCGCTGGAGCATTCGATACTGGAAGTGGGCATGGCGACCATATTCACGGCGATCACGCTGGCGATCGGCGTCGCTACCTGGGCCTTCTCCGAACTCAAGTTCCAGGCGGATATGGGCAAATTGCTGGCGTTTATGTTCATGATCAACATGGTGATGGCGATGACCGCGCTGCCGGCCTTTGCCGTGTGGCTGGAAAAGCTGTTTCCCCGGCGCGGCGCGCTTAAAAAATCCAGTTTCCTTTTTCACTAAGGATGCGCAACATGCAAAATCTATCTTTCTTGCTGAGCCGCCTCAGTTTTGTAGTCGTGCTGCTGTTCGCGTACCAGGCTGAGGCAGACTCCAACCTGAAAGCGCAACCGGCCGAACCATCGACTTCTGCCACCCGAGCATCCCTCATCGGCGCTGCCACGGTCGGCAAGCATATCGTCGCTGTCGGTGATTACGGCATCACCCTCTTGTCTGACGATGATGGCAAGCATTTTCATCAGGCAGCCGCCGTACCGGTTTCCTCAACCCTGACGGCAGTCGCGCTGGTCGACGAAAAAATCGGCTGGGCAGTGGGGCATTGGGGAGTGATTCTCAATACCCTGGATGGGGGCGAGCATTGGACGTTGCAGCGTATGGATACCCAGGTGGATCGGCCACTATTCTCCGTACATTTTTTTGATGCGCAACAAGGTATCGCGGCCGGTCTCTGGTCGTTGCTGCTGAGTACCGTTGATGGCGGCAAGAGCTGGAATCCCTTGAGTCTGCCCGCACCGCCCGATGGAGGGAAATCGGACTGCAACCTGTTCAAGATATTTGTCTCGGCCAAGGGTACGCTGTTTGTGGCGGCCGAAAGAGGGCTGGTATTGCGTAGTGCTGACCGGGGCAAGACCTGGCAATATGTCGCCACCGGTTACAAGGGGTCTTTCTGGTCGGGTCTGGGTCTCAAGAGCGGCGTATTGCTGGTGGCTGGTCTGCGAGGCACGATTTATCGCAGCACCGACGACGGGCTTTCCTGGCTACCGGTTAATAGCGGTGTGAAGAGTTCCATTACCGACCTGGCTCAGTATGGCGACAAGCTGCTTGCGGTGGGATTGGACGGCCTTCAGTTGACTAGCCTGGATGAAGGTGCGACTTTCACCGCTGTGCAACGCGAGGATCGGCTTTCGATCAATACGCTGGCAGGAACTGTCGCGCCGGTGCTTTTTTCGCAGAAGGGTGTCGTCCCGGAAGATAAGAAATAAGCTTCCGTGGGGTGCGCTTGCGCACCTTCAGGCTTGATTGCGTTACAAATTTTCAGGTGTCGTCACCTAAGTGGGCTGACGACTTTTACTAGAATGTCATGGAGACCTTTATGGCTCAAGCGAAAAAAAGGATGCCTGCAATGCTGGATAAGATGAAAAAACTGCTGGTGCGTAACACTCTCAAAACGGGTCTGGCGATATTCGCGACCGTACTGGCCGGTAGCTCATTGGCTTCGACCGTCCCGCAAATTTTGAAAGAACATTGCAACCGCTGCCATTTAAAAGAGGGCAAGCTGCAGCGTATCGACGGTCTGCGCAAGTCTCCCGAAGGCTGGGACATGACCATCGCCCGCATGTATCTATGGCACAAGGATCAGGGCGCACTGGAGATTTCCAGGGAAGACCGTCGTGCGCTGGTTAAATATTTTGCCGACCGGCAGGGACTGGCTCCGGAAGAAGCTGCGCCATACCGTTTCTTGATGGAAAAGAGACCTAGTTCCCAGGATGTGGTGCCCGACGAGGATTTGGCGCAGATGTGTGCGCGCTGCCACAGTTTTGGTCGTATTGCCTTGCAGCGCAGAAGTGCTGTCGAGTGGGAGAAGCTGATACATACCCATCTGGGACAGTTCCCCAGTATCGAATATTCAAATCTGGGACGCGACCGCAACTGGAAAGAGCTGGCACTGACTCAGGTCGCCCCCAAACTGGCAAAACTCTATCCGGCTGAAACCCCTGCCTGGAAAAGCTGGAAAGCTCGGAAACACGCCGTGCCTACCGGTAAATGGCGCGTCTCAGGTCACCGGCCGGGGATGGGTGATTATGCGGGTTACCTGCGGGTGGAAGCCAGCGGCAAGGATCACTACCAGGTCAGCTATGTGCTTAACTATGCGGATGGAAATCATATGTCCGGCACCGGTCAGAGCATCATTTATAGCGGTTACGAGTGGCGCGGTGATGCCGTCATCGGCAATCAAAAGGTGCGCTCGGTATTTGCGTTGAGTGCGGACGGTAAACAGCTTTCGGGTCGCTGGTTTCTGCGCGAGGCGGATGAAAAAGGCGCAAGTTTCTCCGCCGTGCGTGACGGTAACGAGGCACCCGCCAGTATTGTGGCGGTGTTTCCCTCGCTGTTGAAAGCGGGCAGCGAAGCGCATCTCTCCGTACAGGGTGTGCAGTTAGGTGCTGCTTATGAACTGGGCGCGGGCATCAAGCTGCTTTCCGTCACGCAGAAAAATGCAAATGAGGTCGAGTTGACGGTGAGTGTAGCCGAGGATGCGCCGGTGGGTTTGCACAGCCTGAAGGCTAAGGATAGCGGCGCTGAAATAAAATTTGCCGTCTACAAGCAGTTTGATTCGGTCAGGGTAGAGCCTGAATATGGCGTGGCGCGTCTGGGAGGCGGTACCATTCCTGCCGTGACGGCTCAATTTGAGGCGGTCGCCTACCTGAATGGTCCCGATGGCTTGCCCGGCACTGCCGATGATATTCGCCTGGGTTATGTAGATGCCAGTTGGAGTGTGGACAATCATGACGAGAAGGCTCGCGCAGAGCAGGATGTCAAATATGCCGGTGTGATGGAAACGCAGGGCTTGTTTGTGCCGGCGGTGGCGGGACCCAATCCCGCACGCAAGGGCAGAAGCAATGTCGGCGATTTGTCGGTGAATGCGACGGTTGCGGAGGGCAATGGCAGCAAGCGCGCCAGCGCCCATCTGGTGGTTAGCGTGCAGGCGTGGAACAAGCCGCCGCTACGTTAGGGGAAGCAGATGGGATCGCTGTTGCTGCAAAGACAGAACTATCGCGCGGTCGGTAAAGGCGGGCAGCGCACCTTGCTGCATGTGCCGACCAGTTCGATGTTTGAACTGGACAAGGCGGCCGACTCGGTGCTGGCGCTGCTGGAATCGAAGGAGTCGGTTGATGAACGGCAGCTGCGTCAGCATTTTGACGGCGTATTCTCACCGGGAGAAGTCTGCGATTCGCTGATTGATTTCTTGTCACTGGGCATCGTTGCCGATAAACGCAAGGATTATTCAATTGCGCCGCGAGAAATCAAGCGTACTCCGATCAATACGTTGATTCTGACGCTTACCACCGGTTGCAACCTGGGTTGCAGCTATTGTTACCGGGAAGATCTCAGCACGCCCCGCGATGCGGCGGTGATGGAGGAAGAAACCGCCAAACTGGCTATTGATCTGCTGCTGAAAGAATCGGCCGCTCACGAGCGGGTGAATGTGGTGTTCTTCGGCGGAGAGCCCCTGACGCGCTTTGCCAGCATCTGTACACTGGTGGAATATACCAAGGCACAGGCCGCCGGTAAGCCGGTGGATTTTACCTTGACCACCAATGCCAGTCTGTTGACCGACGAGATGATCGCCTTCTTTCAGGAACATCGCTTCGGTATTTCGGTGAGCATGGACGGTGATGAGTTGAGTCATGACCGCTACCGGATCACCATCGCCGGCAAGGGAACCTACCAGCAGGTTTCGTCCAAGGTTAAACGACTGCTGGCAGGATGTACCGCTCGTCCTGTAGGTGCACGGGTGACGCTGGGTAGCGGCAATACCGATGTGGCGCGTATTTACCGGCATCTGCATGACGAGTTGGGTTTTGCTGAAGTCGGCTTTGCGCCGGTGACCGCGGGTTCGGATGCGAAATTCGCGCTTAATGCTGCTGAGATGCGCGCGACGCTGGAGGCGCTGAAGGCGTTGGGTCGTGAATACACCGCTGCGGCGAAACGGGGCTTTAGACATGGCTTCTCCAATATGCAACAGTTGATGCAGGATCTTTACAGCGGCACGCGCAAAACGCTGCCCTGCGGCGCTGGCGTAGGGTTGCTGGCAGTGGGCACCGAAGGTCAGTTAGCACTTTGTCATCGCTTTACCGGCACGGATTTCCCCGGCTTTGGCAACGTCAATACCGGCATCGCACGAGAAGAATTAAGTCATTTTCTGACTGAAGCGCAGCAGTTGCATCCGGTCTGTCAGGGTTGCAGCGCACGCAGCATTTGTGCCGGTGGTTGCTATCACGAAGCTTATATCACACAGGGCAATGCGCAGTCGCCGACCTTTAGTCATTGCGATTTTATCCGCGAATGGCTTGATTTTGGCATTGAATGTTATGGCGAGATCATGCGCGCCAACCCCGGCTTTTTTACCAAACAGATTTCACATGGAGGCAAAAATGAAACGTCTGAGACCCATTAATAACAAGGCTCACAGCCTTAATGCACCGCAAGCCGAAGGTCAGGCACTGGAAGTCAGTCCGATGAGCAGTGTGGTTGGTTGCACCACCACCTTCGATCCGGGTTGGGAAGTGGATGCCTTTGGCGGTCTGGCAAGCCTGTGTCAGCCGATGGAGGCGGATTTGTATGGTTGTACCGATCCTTGCTGGTGGCCGGCACAATTGGCTGACAGCATGAATACCTCCAGAGACTGGACCGATGGTAAAAATTCGGCTTTGCGCGACTGGCGCGAACTGCAGACACTGTTTCCAGAGGACTGAACCATGAAACGTTTACTCACTTTATTATTGATGCTGTGTTCGGCGGGTAGTGCGCTGGCGGCCGATTTCCTGATCACCGGCAGTCGCCCCAATAATCTGCAATTGATAGACCTGGCTGCACGCAAACTGGTGAATAACTTTCCCATGCCGGGGGATGGTCCACCTGGCGCGATTGCGGTACCTTCGGATGGCAAGATCGCCTATGTGCTGACTAATCATGCAGATAGCATCGTTGGCATCGATCTGGATAGCGGCAAGCAGGTGTTCCGCGCCGATATGTCGACCACCAAAGAGCGGGTCAAATCCATGTTCGGCCTCACGGTCAGCCTGGATGGCAGCACACTCTACGTCTATCAGATTCCGACCGCCTTGAAGCGCAACGAATATGTGTCGCTGGATACCCGGATCGCGGTTTACCACAGCAAAGATGGTATCGGCGCGAAACCGGTTAAGACCTTCGTGGTGCCACGCGGCATTGCGATGCTGGTGCCCGGTGCGAGTCGCGACCGGGTGATTGGTCTGGGCTGTGATCTGTATGTGTTTGATGCGGCAGCAGGCAAGTTGGTGCAGACCTATCCGCTGCGTCATTGGGATCGTCCAGGTTTTGGCATTCCCGATGTGCTGGCGATGTGGCATCAATACGAACAGTCCAGAGTGCTCTCCGTCCCTTATTATGTCGCGAAAACCGATGTCGATCCCAAGTTACCCGAGTCGTTCAAGGTCGGCATCATGAATTTCGACCTGGATAAGGAAAAGATGGAATATGCGGAATTGGGTAATGCGGATACCGCCATATTCTCTGCGGTCACCAATCCGGTGAAGCGCAGCGAAGTGTTTACCGTGATGAACCAGATTTTCCGGGCAGACATGGCTGAGAAGAAACTCGCCCAGCGCGTCGAACTGGATCAGACCTATTACGCGATCAATATTGCCAGCGACGGCAAGGAAATTTATCTGGGTGGCGCGGGTGAAAAAGTGGCGATTTATGACACCGCAACCCTGACTAAACAGGCAGAGATCCTCATGCCGGGTGCTGCCGACCAGTCGATTTCCTCGATTCGGATTATTCATCGTTAAGTGGTAGTGGCTTCAGCTGCGAATAAATTATTCGTGGCTGATTTCGGCAACATCATCTTGAGAGAGC
>CAIRBC010000225.1 GCA_903876685.1 uncultured Nitrosomonadales bacterium
CGTCTACAAAAAACGAAGTAAACGTATCAACGGGGCAGCGCCGTCCAGCTGTGAACGTAGTTGAGGCCACATCTTAATCCAGATTAAATATTGTCTTGACTAAGGGGGCCACTTTAACGTTACCTTTCTAGTACCATTGCAAAGTTCCTGACAAATTTCGTGCCGAGCTTTCAATTCTGCATTTTGGAAATTAATAATAGGATCATTTACACGTTCATCGAACGAAATCGATTGCTCCCTATAAAGTATATTCATTCCAATTTTTATTGATTTCATTTAATCTAGATGGAGACACTAACCTTCAATCAGTGAGGTAGAGCGTAGATTGCAAAGCAATCCATGCTTTGGCAGGTATTTACCAGTCCCACATTCCTTTCTTTGATCTGCCGTTTAAGCTATTTTGCAACGATTTTTTAATAAGTTGTTCAGTTCAAATACATATCAACCTACGCTTGATATACTCAAATAGACTTAATGGTCAATATAGTTAAAAATCTGGTGGTTGTCAAACTAGTTGTCGCCTGAAAGCTTATATTCATGCTGCCATTTTCACGTCAGATTCTCCTCTGATAAAGGTGTCACCAATATGACATATACCGATATTATACGAAGGCAATAATGTTACATGGTACTAAGTTGTAGCTAATGGATCGGTTACAATATATCATTACGGCAAAATTCGGGAGATTGTTCGATGGGTGTTGACAATGGGTAAATTTAAAAATGGTGATTTTGTCAAACACAAGGCAAGTGAGATTCACGTATTCAGGGTGCTTGAAGAACTTGAGTCGGTTTCACCGGGCGAACCTTCCTTGTATCGTTGCATTTTACAAAATGAAAAGAAGTCTCTATATAATTATTTGGAAACTGATCTATACACTGCCTCACCAATTTCCGGTGAGTAGTTGAAGCCAGTCATATGGCGTGGTACAGGCATGGTACAGGAACCGGTTATCGCGCTGAAAAATTCTGCTGAACATTTCTATGATCGACCTATAGTCTGGCAGGCACATTGATGCCCATAAGCTGTAAATGACATTAACCCAATTTTCTAGCTTGACGTAAATTTGACGGTTCCGGCTTAAAACTCAATATTGGTACTATTCGCCGAGCGGTATCAATTGAGCATGTGGAAGTCGTGTTCGCCACCTAAATGGGGATCTAAGCCGGAACCGCCGAAAATTCCGTCACAGGATTCTGCGCCTAAAACGGTGGAATTTGTCAAAGTGGGGTATACCCCAATTTGACAAATTCCACCGGCTTAGAACCCCAGGCAGCTCAGGCCGCCCGCAGCTCATCCAGCAACTCGGGGTGCTTGTTCAGCAATTTCAATAGCAGCACGGTGGATTTGTGCGGTTGCGTCTTGCCCCGCTCATATTCTGAAAACGCGCTTATTCCGCCACCGAACAGCTTGCCTGCATCAGCCTGGCGTAAGCCCAGTTTTTTGCGCATGGCGCGCATCTCCGCCGCCAGCTCCGTATCTACCTTGTGCGTAAAGCGCTGTATTTCTTCACCCAGGCGCTGCCAGTCTGCCGGGTGTGCAGGATCTGCAAAGCCTTCATTACATGTCGTGCAAAATATCCCGTGCACGTTATCGATGACCGTTGATTGATCGTGATACGCAAACGGCATATCCCGCACTTCCAGCACCAGGCTGCCATGTGCGCCGCATGCTGCACAAATATGAGCCGGTACCATGGCATATCCTTCTTCGTTCATGTCATTTCTCCTTGAATTGAATCACAACCTTGCCGCAAGCCGTCAACGTCAATTTGATATAAGCGGTTTTTCCGTTCGGACAAGGTGCGTGATACACGTCCTGCCAAACCTGATTATCTGCATGCGTGGTCATGCTCTTGTAAAACATGGCTTGCTTCAACTGGCACACCACCGAACAGGCCGCCTCGACCGACAACCCGAGGGCTGCCGCCCCCATGATTGATGTGTAGGTAAAAGCCAATACGCCATCACGCAATACGATTGCTTGAGCATCCTGCAGGCTGTATTGCGGCTTTTTCTTTTCCATGGGTTTATTTTATGGATTCCACTAATAATAAGCAAGAATAAAAATATTTTGAAATTTTCGCCAGTTTAGGCTTGTAACGCCCACCTCAAAAGACGATAGCGCGTATGTCTAAAATCAATAGTGGTGTCTTTGAAGGTATGGCGCTGGTTTATGAATGATCTTACTCATTTACGAACGAATCCTTACGGTACCTAAAGTTGCTGGCTGTTCCAAAACAGGGGGTGTAAGCCAAAACCCCAGAAAATTCCGTCAACCAAATTCTAGCCCCGCCACGATTGCATCCAAGTTAATGATTTTGCCATCGCCGTGAAATGTGTAGTGCCCGTTCAGGTGAATATGGCGCCATGCCGCAGGCGAAATCTTCTTGAGCAGGGCAAGTGCTTTCTCGTTCGCACTTGCTTCACACTTGGTAAGCAGTCTCGAAAGAATTGCAGAGTTATAGTAGATAATGATGTTCGCAATCAGCCGTGCGCACTGGTTGCTGATGTCGATTTCGATATCGGTTCGGCCGGTCAGTTCATTTTTGCCACCGACCTGGGCGATAGCTGAGCGCAGCTGGTGGTAGGACTCGATGCGGTTTTGTGAACGGTCGACGTTACGTTCCAACTGCGGATCGCGCAAGTAGCACGGAGATATATGCGGGCAATCTTCATAGGTAGGTAGCCAATATGGGTATACCTCATTTTAACAGTTACACATGATTCAAAAGTTTATTTCCCGCTTCAATTGCGGTAGCCACACTATTGCCTCATGACTGACACAATCCCATCCATAGAGTGAACATTACGTTAAAATCAAACAAAATCATTCTTGGCACAAAATAATCTGTGGCCACAATCAATTAATGCGCCATGGCTGTCAGTTTGTTGTGGCAATAGTTGATTGCGTGTAATATCTCTATCGGGGATCATCGTGTTGAGACGATGCTTGAGTTGAGATACAAATTGGTCAGAGCTCAGCAATATTTGTCC
>CAIRBC010000226.1 GCA_903876685.1 uncultured Nitrosomonadales bacterium
AACTGCCCATCGCCGGGGTCAAGGTCTACATCCTCGGTTTGGAAAGCCAAGCCGTCACCACCGATGCGCAAGGCCGCTACACCCTGACCAATGTACCGACCGGGGATGTCAAAGTGGTCATTGACGGCACCACCGCCAGCAACGCCCCGGCGGGCTTCTACTTCCCGACCATGACCATGGACACCACCATCAAGGCTGGAATTGCCAACACCATGATGGGCAGCATGGGCACCACCCAGCAGCAGCAGGCCAACGCCAGCGACCCGGCGGTGTATTTGCCCCGCTTGCAGCAAACCATCCTCACCCCCGTCAGCACCACCCAATCGACCGTCGTTACCGCCCCGGCCAGTTCCGCCAGCAACAACCTGACCCAGCAGCAGGCCGGCCAGCTTAGCCTGACTGTGCAACCCGGCAGCCTGGTCGACGCCAGCGGCAAGCCCGTGCAAAACGCCCAGGTCGGCATCAGCACCGTGCCGCCGCAACTGGTGGCGGACATGCTGCCGCCGGGCATCACCCAGCACACCTTCGACATCACCATTCAAGCCCCCGGCGGCACGGTGTTCACCCAGGCCGCCACCTTGACCCTGCCCAACGTGTTCAACGCCACGCCGGGGACCAAGCTCAACATCCTCAGCTTCGACCACACCACCGGCAAACTGGTCATCGACGGCACCGGGACGGTTTCGGCGGACGGGCTGACCGTCACCACCGATCCAGGTTCAGGCGTGACTGCGCCGGGGTGGCATGGGATGGTCCCGCCGGGTAGTACTCCGCAAGTTCCAGTTAATCCGCCAATTACTCCGCCTTCTCAGCCTAAATGTGATGTGGTTGGAGCAACCTTATCCGCAGCTGGATTGGGCTTAGGTGGTGCTGCACTTGCTCTCACTGGCACTGCAACTGCTGCAGTGACTATTGGCCTAGGTATTGCGTCTGTTGGGGTAGGAGCTTATGAAGCTTGGCGAGATTGGAATAATAGCCGTGCATCTGATCAAAATTTGTCATTAACTGGACTACTAGTTGGTACAGTGGGAACAGGTTTAACTTTTCTTCCTCAAAATTCTCCTGTAACTGTAAGCACTATAACCAATATAAATTATGGTATTATACTTAAACAAGTAGCTGGTAGTGTAGAAAGCATAGCTTCTAAGTTAGGAAAAGGTCTGGGGGCTTTAGGTGTTGGATTGGGGCTTTACGATCTTTATCAGAAGATTGCTCCTTGTGTGTCTGGTATGTTATCAGGTGCATCAGTTCAAAATATTAGTACCCAAAGTATTCAATCATCTAGTAGTCAAGCTGAAGCATTTTTTAACCAATTTCTTAATCAACAAGCTACTGCTGCAAACGAACTAGCTTCTGCATTTAATCAAGTCTTCGGTAATGCGATCCAAGGATTTTTACCAACATCCTCACAGAACTTAGTTTTATCAGTGGACGGCTCATCAATCGTTTTTCTTGATTCGAATGGAAAACCAATTCAAAAAAATGATGGGACAGGTGACTACACCATTAGTATTTCTGATTTGGTCAATACAGTCAACAAAAATGACCCTAACGTCCAAACTGGCTTATTAAACATGTCTGTTGCATTACAGGATATGGCAAATGCTTATGAAAGTTGGGATTCGGCTGGACAGTATATTTCGACAATTGAGAACGATTACGCAACTTTCCTCTCTATGGAGGAATCAGGAGGCGGTACTTCTATGGGTCAATCAGGTATCGGAGCTTCGAATGCAGTATTAAGCACTGAGACTTATTATGCGATCTTTGATGCGCAAACTGGCTCTTCTGTATTTCGAGGTAAATTGATTAACAATCAGCTTAATACATTCCTAGGGGCCGATAAATCTTATATTGTTGAGGTTTATGATCCAATTTCTAATTCCTACGGATTCGCAACTCTACAAACCGGTTCGAGTGGATCGACTGGTTATCAAATAAATGGGGTTACGAATGGAAGCATACAAATGTTTGTTGATAATGGAAGTACGCCCATTTTAGCCAATGGCCTAACTGCTGTTGCTTCGAATATTATAGGGGTAGATGGAACTAAGGCAGACAATCTCGTCCCCGGCATGACCGACGCAGCCGCATTGCAGGCAGGCTTGAACGGTAGCACAACACTACAGACTCAGACAGGCGTAATAAGCAGCTTGCCTTTAAACGGCGAAGCCCAAGCCATCGCTCTCGCAGGTTCGACGACC
>CAIRBC010000227.1 GCA_903876685.1 uncultured Nitrosomonadales bacterium
GGTATCACAAATTCATGATGGGCATAATTACCTGTGACAATGCCAGCCAGTGAGATTACTTTTAAAAAAGCGTCTTTCAGGCTTATACCCCGCCCGCTGCCTATATAAAAGCTCCGACCATTGGTTTGATCGGTGTGTTCTGTGGCCATAACCAACGCTGAAACCACATCATCGATAAAAATATAATCTCTGAGATAACTTCCGTCACCATAGATTGTGATTTTTTCACCTTTGGCGGCCTTATTAAATACCTTGTCAATAATGCCACGATCCGCCTGCTGACCGGTTTTGCTGCGCCCGTATACATTGGCAAAGCGCAGCGCACACCCGGTAAGCCATCCCTCTTTGATATACTGCTTCAGATATAACTCAGCCGTAAATTTGCTGATGTCATAAAAGGTTATAGGATGGTCAGGAAGATTTTCATTTATAGGTAATTTCTTGGCTAAACCCACCTCCGTTGCCGTACCTGCTATGACGACAAACGGGGGGTGTGCTTGCTTTTTTAGATGCTCTAGCAAAGTGATTAAACCGAGTACATTTATCGATAAATCTTCGATCGGGTTTTGTCTGGCCTGGTAGGTACTTGTCTGACCTGCCAGATGATAGACTACATCAATTTCGGAAACAATTTCGCCATCCCAAAAATCATTAATCAGATCGTGCATTATCCATTTGACGTTCGGCTTATCTTCATGGGTAAAACGACTTTGGCAAATAACCGAGTGTTGCTCAGAATCCAACCTTTTCAATAATGCAGAACCGAGCAGTCCACTTGCACCCGTGATTAATATTTTCAATGGCCGCATATCAGTCACTGATTATGCTTCGAAAAAAAGGATGATTCCTGTCTCGTTCCGAGACTAACGGTGTCGTTTGCGGCCACTTAATTCCGACATCCGGATCATTCCAGTTGAGACCTCCTTCGTCACTGGGATCATAGCGCTGACTGACTTTGTAGTGCAAGTCTGCAAAATCTGAAAGTACGTAGAAACCATGTGCAAATCCATGAGCCATATAGATCTGTCGCGGTCCTTCATCGTGCAGTTCGGTGCCAAACCACTGTCCAAAGGTCGGAGAGCTTTTCCTGATGTCAACCACCACATCGAATATGTTACCGCGTATTACCGTGACAATCTGAGCCTGCGGCTTGTTTCTGGTGAAGTGCAAGCCACGTAATACATTTTTGGCCGTTCGCGAGTGATTATCCTGTACAAAGGCTTCGTTGATGCCCTGTTCACGATAACGCTGCAGCTCAAAACTTTCCAGGAAGAACCCGCGCGGATCTTGAAACCGATCCGGTTCAAGCACCAGTATGCCGGAGAGTGGTTGAGCAACGATTTTCATTTTACACCCTTAATGGCTGCACAAACCTGATCAGCCATTGCCATGCTAAGCTCAGGATAGAGAGGCAAAGACAACACCTGATGTGCGATTTTTTCGGTCACAGTCATGCTGCGTGCTGTGCGTAAACGACCTTTATAGGCGGGTTGAAGATGCACCGGCATCGGGTAATGCACACCAGGATAAATGTCTTGTGCTTTCATGTGTGCCATCAAGCTTTGTCGGTTATCGGTTTTCACCACATACAAGTGAAAAATATGCTCAGCATGCTCCCTAATGCCTGGAAGCCGTAGTGATTCCCCGGCCAGGCATTTTGTGTAGTGAGATGCAAGCAAAAGACGTTTACCGTTATTCTCATCCAGGCGACGTAGCTTGATTCTCAGGATCGCAGCTTGAAATTCATCAAGTCTGGAATTGCGCCCGACCAGTTCGCTGACATAGCGCTCACGCCAACCGTACTCCCTGAGCATGCGAATTTTTAGCGCGAGCGCTGTATCGCTGGTAGTGATTAAACCCGCATCACCAAGGGCACCCAGATTTTTTGTAGGGTAGCAGCTAAAACAAGCAACTTGACCGATACTCCCAAGGCGTTGTCCCCTCCATTTGGCACCATGTGCCTGAGAGGCATCTTCGATCAGGATCAGATTATGTTTTTGGCAGAATGCACTAATTTCATCCAGATCTGCAGCCTGCCCATAAAGATGCACGGCGATTACCGCACGGGTGCGAGGTGTTAACACCTCGGCAAGCTGTTTTGGATCCAGGGTATAAAAATCCGGATCAACATCCACTAGTACCGGTACAGCTCCTGCCGCTTCAATCGCCGCTATGGTAGCCACTGCGGTATGAGAAACAGTAATTACCTCGTCATTGGTACTGATATCCAGCGATCTTAACGCAAGTTCAAGTGCATCCGTACCGTTGGCGACACCTATCGCATGAGTGGTTCCTATGTAAGCCGCAAACTCCTGCTCCAGTCCACTCAACTCGGAGCCGAGAATATAACTTCCACTTTCGAGTACACGATGGATCGCCTGCTCGATTTCGCTTTTATCGCTATGAAACTGTGCAAGGGGATTGGCGCAGGCGATCATCCAAGCACCTTGACTTCAGGGACATGTACGATCCACTTTCCGCCTTGAGCAGAGAAAGCCTTTTCCTTCTCCATGATTTCTGCCTGATGATTCCAGGCAAAGAGTAATGCCGTATCCGGATAATTTTCAGAAAAATCTTGATAGGGTTTGACAGGGATATGCATGCCAGGCGTAAATTTATGCTGCTTTATTGGCGTTGTATCGGAAATATACTCGATTAGATCGGGACCTATTCCGCAATAATTAAGTATGGTGGTACTCTTTGAAGTTGCGCCGTACCCGACAACCCTGCGGCCGGCTGCTTTTTCACGTTTGAGAATACTCACTAAATCCGCCTTTGAAATTTCACAATTTTTTCTAAATTTCTGGTAAGTTTCTGGTAAGTGCAAGCCAGCTGATTTTTCGGTAGCCATGATTTCGGTGACTGAGGCAGTCACAGGACGTGCACCTTTTCTGGACAGTACATAGCGCATCGAACCGCCATGAGTATGCTGCGGCAGCAAGTCAATCAATTCGAAGCCATAAGGAGCAAAAATATTCGCTACGGCTAGTGCTGAAAATATAAATACATGTTCGTCATATATTTGGTCGTAGGAGGTTTTTTCGATCATCGCCCCTAAATACGGGTCTTCAAAAATCAGCACACCATTCGGTTTTAGCAGTAGTTCTGCACCTTTGGCAATACCGTTCAAATCGGGAATGTGGCACATGACATTGGCGGCAATCAACGCATCCGCCTGACCATATTCCGTCACTATGTCCGCCGCTGTATCCGGATTGAAGAACCTAACCAGCGTATTCACCCCGTATTTGCGAGCCTCCTCGGCTACATTCGCCGAAGGCTCTACGCCCAGATGTCCGATCCCGTGCTTGGCAAAGTTCTCCAGCATGATCCCGTCGTTACTGCCGATCTCGACGACAAAAAGCCCTGCTCCATCTCCGGTCAAGTGATGATCGCAGACCCACTCAGCATATTCCTGGAAATGAGTGATCATGAACTTTGAAGTACGCGAGAAAAAAGCGTAATGGTCATGAAACATGGCCTCTGGAGCAGGTTGCTCTTCAAGCTGAAAGGTCAGACAGCGGTCGCAAAAAGCCGGATTCAACTCGAAGAAATACTCATCCTTGAATTGCTCAGGTGTCAGGAATCCATTGGCAATGGGCATCCGTCCAAAGCTCATAAACGGTGCAATTTCATGTTGACATATTCTGCATTTCATTGCTGTATATCCTAACTAAAGTTCATTGACGGTGATTGCTGTGCTGTTAAAGCTATGTTTCAAGTGCGCCGAAACAACCATTTCGACTCGGCATACGGAAGTAATGATTGATGTAACGAATCTGAGTAGCAATTCACATTGCTGACAAATATTCAACGATCAAGTGATTCAAACTGAGTATTGCCCCTCGGGAGAAATTTTTTCAGCACTTTCAGACACTGGAAACACAACGCTTCATCACCAGCTATGATTCATATACTTCATGAATTCCTCTAACGGGCATGGCAATGATGCCACCCCTTGTAATGAAACCGCCATGTCCGTTTCCCTCTCCCGCAAGCGGGCGAGGGAGAGTACGATCGCTACGCGTGTTTCACGTTAACGGGCATGGCAAATTGCCACCCCTGATGATGAAACCCATCATGCCCGTTTCCCTCTCCCCATCCCTCTCCCGCAAGCGGGCGAGGGAGAAGACGATCGCTGCGCGAGTTTCACGTTAAGCTTGGTATTTTACCACCCTGATCATGGTCTCAATGAATGGTAAATCAATTTTTCTACAAAAAATCTTTCACAGTATAACAAAAAAC
>CAIRBC010000228.1 GCA_903876685.1 uncultured Nitrosomonadales bacterium
AAGGAGATGCAAAATGAAAAAAAACCTTTAAAACCCGAAAAGCTTATTTCAATAACCTGATGAAGCAGGCCAGCGCAGGTGATGCCAGGGCGGCCTGTCTGCTCGGCGACGCCAGCAGAGCAGGCGATGGCATGGAACAAAGCTGGGAACATGCGTTTCGCTGGTACACACTGGGGGCGAGAGGCGGTGATGCAGAAGCCCAGAACAACCTCGGTACGCTTTACCTGGAGGGCTTTTACTGTCCGGAAGATCATGAACAGGCGGTCTATTGGTATCGCAAAAGTCCTGCGCAGGGAATAAGTGTCGCCCATTACAACCTTGGCATGCGCTACATCCATGGTCAAGGTGTGCCTGCAGACTATGTAGTGGCGATGCGCTGGCTGGAGAAGTCTGCGGAAGGGGGCTATAACCTGGCTGATTATGATCTGGGGATCATGCATCTGCACGGCGAAGGATGCACTCCCGATCTTGCCAGTGCGCTGAGGCTTTTTATGAAAGGTGCTGTGGGTGGTGATGATCGCGCAATCAAAACTCTCCTCGAAAAGGTGCCGGAACTAGAAGAATTGGCGATCGAGGGAGATATTGATGCCTGCATTTTTCTCGCCGATTTTTATTCCGGACATCTGAATAATCCGGATTTCAGGGCGCGCGGCTGGGCCTGGTTTCTTTGGGCAGAAGCGCATTTGGTTTCTTCAGAAGCTGCCGGCAAGCTCGCTGAATTTCTGGAAGACAAGGAGTCGATGGAAAGCACGACCCAGGCTGACAAGGAAATGGGGCAAAAGCTGTTCAAGGCCATGATGCACGAAAAGGCCATTGCAGTTCCACCCGAACCGGGCACTTCCGATGTCCTGGAAAACAATGGCACTGCGGCCAGGTGGCGCAGGGTCTGTGACCTGAAGGCGCCGATAGAACAGCACTTCAGCGAGAAACGTCCGAACTTTGAGCGGGTACTGGAACTGTGCGCCGAAGGTGGCGGGCTGGATTTGTTTGGTTCGCGTGGTAGCGATGGAAGCTGGTCATTCTGGAGCGACCTGAACGACTGGACGCCAACCATGGAAGATGACCCTGCGATCAGGCGTACTTCGGGTCTGGTTCATTCGTGGGATGCCGCCATTGCCAGTCTGGACAAAACCTGCAACCACTGGATATCGCTTTACCCGTGTTACGTCCATCCTGAATTTCGCATGCAGATGCTGGCAATCATCGAGCGCCGGTTGATCGTCAAACGTCTTGCAGGTATGTATGGGGAGAATGAATAATGGCCAACATCGATGCGTATCATCTCGAGGCAATTCCGGTCTTCTATACTGCAAGGATGGTTGCCGATTCGGGAAGCTATTCTCCGTCTGCGGCCAAGCCGAAAGCCGTCGTCGCAGCCTGGCAGGCACTCGGATTTCCCCTGTCGTTGCTTGAGCCAGCGCCCGTTACCCTTCTGCAACTTGAGCTCGCGCACGACCAAGCCTATGTTGCCGATGTGCTGGCTTGCGTTGCCGAAAATGGCTTCGACAATTGCTCGCCGGCTGTCGCAAAATCGCTCCCCCTTACCAGCGGTTCCATGCTGGCTGCCGCGCGCGAGGCGCTGAAAAATGGTCTGGTCGCCGCCGCACCCTGCTCGGGTTTTCACCATGCCTGCTATGACCATGGTGGCGGATTTTGCACTTTCAACGGCCTGATGGTTACTGTCATGACCTTGCTGGAAGAAGGCCGGGTTGAACGTGCCGGCATCCTCGATCTCGACCAGCACTGGGGCAACGGCACCCAGGACATCATCAAGCGCCTTGGTGTCGAAAAACAGGTGCGTCACTATCATCCGAGCATGGAGCGTCGCGGCAACTGCAATGCGGCAGGCTTCCTCAAGTCCTTGCCCGAGATTGTCGCAAAGTTTGCCGACTGTGACCTCGTGCTTTATCAGGCCGGGGCTGACCCGCATATTGCCGACCCACTGGGCGGATGGATGAGCACTGAAGAGCTGCAAACACGGGATCGTATCGTTTTCGAGGAGCTGGCCGTACTTGGAATTCCCGTTGCATGGAATCTTGCCGGCGGCTATCAGCGCGACCAGGAGGGCTCAATTCGGCCGGTGCTGGAGATTCATGAAAACACCATGCAGGAATGTGTTCGGGTTCATGTAGTCGAGGCAAAAACTGTGAGGCAAGTTAATGAGCAATAACAAAAGAAGGCATCATGATCAAAATAATACTGAAAATTCTTGTATTTATAGTGACAGCCAGCATCGGCGGATTCGTGCTTGTTTTGATTGCTGCCCATTATTTGCCTGACAAGGTAGTCGATAAAAATATTCCATGGAATAACTCTTTAACCTACAAGATAAAACCGGCAAAGAGTCTTAAACATAAGTTCTTTGCCGAATGTGTTGACTGCATTGCAATGGACAAACAAAACGCACAAATTTTGTTATCGCCAGGTTCCACCAAAAAAATCACCATGACTATCTTGACAACAGGACTTCCCGTGCCTGCAACGGAATGGCTGATCACAGCTAATGCAAGCGTGTACATGTTTGCATTGGGAATGGTAATGGAGTTTTCCGCCGAAGATGCGCTGCTGTACCTGGGCTGAAACGAGTGATTCTGATTATCAGCAAGCACAACGACCTTCAGGGTTTGGTTTCACGAATCTGGACGAATTAATCCGGATCAGCGGAGCTGACTATAAAGTCGATTTTTTTGATCATTCATGGGGAATAAAACTATGGCTACGAAGAGCATTCCGCAACCTCTAGCAGGAGAGACCGCCGAACAATATCATCGCCGTTTGATCAACGTCGGTTTCATCGCGGAAGACAAGCCATCGAATACGGATAAAAGCCCGGAGCTGCTTGATCGATCCCGCCTTCAATCGCTGCAGGATCAGCTTGTTGCAACAGTACCCGAGAAGGTCGCGATTGGAAACAAATCGATACGCGAAAAGCTGGCAACTGCGGATCAGGTTTGGATGACGGATATCTATTGGGAGGTCAAACAACGATGTATCGATGACGGATTGCTGCTGCCAGGCCGTGGTCGCGGCGGCAGCGTGCTTCGCGTCACTTCTAGGGATCAGCCTGAAATGGAGGCTGGATATTCCTCCCCCACCCTGGCGCGCCTCGAACGATCCAGGACAAAGCAGGAAATTGAGCCGGCGGCGCCTCAGCAGAATCCATTGCCACCCTCAGAAACGACTGCAAAGGACGCGATTCGTGTTGCGTTTGAAACAGGGGTCAAGACGTTCAAGGAGGGAGATTATGCAACCACATTGCGTGAGTGGGGCGGCTTGGCCGAGCAAGGCATTCCGGTTGCGCAATGCAATATTGGGTTGATGCATTCCAGTGGACGTGGCGTCGAAAAGAATATTGAAATTGCGCTATTCTGGATCGAAAAAGCTGCGGCTCAGGGCTACGCAAGAGCACAAATCAAAGCTGGAGAGATGTTTGAGGCCGGAGTCGACATCGCGCAAGACTTTGTCTCAGCAGTTCGGTGGTATCGCAAAGCGGCCGCAATTGGCAATGCAGAAGCGCAATATCTTCTGGCAAAAATGTTGTCGGAGGGGCGCGGTGTTGATGAAGACAAGAAGCAGGCGCTGTCGTGGTTCCAGAAATCTGCGGAACAGGGCAATATTTCCGCAGCATATGAACTGGCTAAATCGAATTGGATGAGCGGCAAGGAGTATATCAAATGGGCGCGCAAAGCCGCTGAACAAGGACATGCCGGTGCGCAATATCTTCTATATGTTGGCTATTCCAAAGGGAGCAGCGAGTTCCCCAAAGATGGCAAGGAGGCCTTGAAGTGGTTACTGCAGGCCGCACAGAACGGTGACGTTTATTCCCAATATCATCTCGGTATTGCGTATTGCTGTGGCGGCGTTGACGAGGTGTTTGTGCTTGAGGAAAACCCCGTGGAAGCTGTTCGCTGGTTGCGCCTTGCAGCAAATCGGGGCGACCTTAACGCGCAGGAGACTCTGGAGAGCATGTATCAACCGGGCGACCAGTTGCCAGAGGATCCGGTGCAGGCATTTCAATGGCTCTTGGTCGCCGCAGAGGATGGCGATTGCGTGGCACAATTCCTCGTGGCCGAGAGAATGATGCAGGGCGATGGCGTGCCCAAAAACATCAGCGAAGCGGCCAAATGGTACGAGACGTCGGCAGAACAGGGTTATCCATGGGCACAGCTTGCCTTGGGGCATCTTTACGCTGAAGGCAAGGGCGTCAGTCAGAATTATGACTCCGCCAGTCGTTGGTACAATGCTGCCATCGAACAGAAGAAGCCTGAAGGGGTCGCTGGCGATATTCAAGGCAACGTACAAGAAGAGGCGATGTACAGTCTTGAAAAATTAGAGTCAATCAAATCAAAAAAGCAGGCCTGCGAAATGTCAGTAGTTATTTCCCCCGGTGGCCCAATGAAAATGTCATGGATAATATCAACCGGTACGAAAGACTCATCAGTTCGCGTTCAGAATACTGACGAAACAGCTATAGAGGAGCTACGCAAGGCATCCGAGGAGGGGAATCAAGCAGCCCGGAATTTGCTCGGCATAGCCTACTTGTCGGGCGAAGGTGTGCCATTCAACATGATCGCCGGGCAGGCACTGTTTGAGTTGGCGGCATCGGCGGGTAATCAGGACGCCGCACAAAACTTGATTATGTCTCTTAGCGGCGGTGCCAAGGCAGAGGGCGTTGAAAAGCTCGCAAAGCAAATGAGCAAGCCTGGCAAATTTCTTGAAGCACTTGATAAATTTGTCGCGTATCGCGAATCACGCCGCAAACCCCGCAAGCCTAAGAGCTGACGCGATGCGCTTTCTACACACCGCCGACTGGCATCTGGGCCGCGTTTATCAGGGGCTTTCGCTGCTTGAAGAACAAGCTCATTTACTCGATCAGTTTGTAGAACTGGTGCGACAAACCAAACCAGCCGCAGTCCTCATCGCCGGCGACATATACGACCGATCGGTGCCGCCGGCAGAAGCGGTGCGCTTGCTTGATGAAACGCTCACTCGCCTTGTCATCAGCGAGAAAACACCCGTCATTCTGATTGCCGGCAACCATGACGGCCCGGATCGCCTGGGTTTTGGCTCACGACTATTGTCCGAGGCGGGTCTTACGGTGCGCGGAATACGGGTGCAGATGTCGAACCTGTCATCCTGACAGACGAATTTGGTGAAGTGGCGATTTACCCGCTGCCGTATGCCGAACCTGCGCTGGTGCGCCAGTTTCTCGACACCGAGGATATCGCTGATCACAATGCCGGTTTGGCTGCGCAGATGACCCGTTTGCGTGCGGCACACCTGCCTCATCGACGCGCTGTCGTCGTGGCGCATGCCTTCGTGCAGGGCGGTTCGGTCAGCGAATCCGAACGCCCGCTTTCGGTCGGAGGTTCTGGCAGCGTCGGGGCAGAGTTGTTTGCCGGCATGCATTATGTCGCCTTGGGTCACCTGCATCGTCCTCAAACCGTTGGTGAGCCGCGCATCCACTATTCCGGTTCGCTGATGAAATATTCGTTCAACGAGGCCGATCAACCCAAGAGTATCTCACTGGTCGAGCTAGACGGTGAAGGGCGTGCAAGCATCGAGCGCATCACCCTGACCCCGCGACGCGATTTGCGCGTTCTTGAAGGATGCCTGCAAACATTGATCGATGCAGCGGCAGCAGATCCGGGGCGTGATGATTATGTCATGGCCAGGCTGACCGACACCGGCGCGCTGCTTAACCGGACTTTAACACCAAAAACAGTAATACTGTTTATTTCAAATCCAATTTAATCGGGTGAAATTTTCAACTATCTGAATATTAACGATTATATATTTTTACGTACTTTGAAAGTGGCGCTGTAGTGCCATAGAATT
>CAIRBC010000229.1 GCA_903876685.1 uncultured Nitrosomonadales bacterium
CCACTCTCCGTCCAGGGTCTTGATTCCGATATGGTTAAGCTCGGTCGAATACGGTTCTATCCTCTGGAAATTGGCCGGCAGGAATTTTACGATAAGACCCATCTTGGCCAGCAGGGCCAGATACATGAAGTTTGTCCTCGAACCGGCGTACATGTCATATCGAGGGACTTCATAATCGACAAACAACTGTAACGCGGTTTTTTGTTTGATATTAGTAGGTGGTGTATTTGATAATGATATTATGACCTTATAGAAAAGGCACAACTCTAGTGAGTAAGTGCCTTACAGCCACTTCAATGTTTTTCATTCCCTATTTCCTACCGTCATAAATGACTATTCAATACCTCATAAATTCCTTTTACAATGTGTTTATAGTTGGCTTGCTCATCAGTCCCGATTTGCCACTGCCGGAAGACAGGGCTTACTCCTTGCAATTTCAGTTTTTTGAATGGTGAGAGGGTTAGCGGCCTTAGCCGGGGTCTCCCCTCTCGTAGCCCCTAGCACACCATTTAGGAGGACTCCCTTGGCTCACATATCAGGGTGTAGTGCCTGCGCCTATGGCGTGCCTCATCTCGGCAACAGGCTGAATGAAGCTCAAATGGTAATACCCATATCCGCTATTCGGTCTTTCTCGGCTTGAAGATCACTGTCATATAAGCCCTTTTCATGGATCAAAGAGAGAATTCTCACGTCATCGTAAATCCATTCTTTATTTCTGTCGTCGTTGTGGGCCTGGACGTCAAAGGAAGGTATTATGAAGTTGTCGATATGGTTTCCGGCTATATGACCGCCGCCTTCTTTGATAAGAATAGTATCCAGTGCAATCAACTGCCTGTACCTGCCAATAAGTTCTCCCGCCAAAAGCAAATATTCTGTACCAACTTTTTCCGCTTCGAAAATAAGAAAACTAATTTTGGCTTCTTTTCTCTGATCCGCCAGAGTCTTCAGTTCAGCTTGCGCAGTAGAAAGTTTACGCTGTAATCCAGCTATTGTGTGTTGTGAGTTTTCACTGACAACGTCAGAGATTTTTTTTGCCTTAGAAACCTTTTGCCGTTCAGCCTCTATTTGTTTGTCCAGTTCCTTGAGATTGGGCTCCATGGCGCTACCAGTTGCGATTTCAGCCAAGATATCCTGACGTTTCTGCAATAGGGCAGAAATGGACGGAAAGTCCGTGATGTTATTTTTAAGGATACTTTGCTGAGCGGAAATAGCATCCTGAATAAAAGTAACTTTTTCCCCAGCTATATCGATTTTATTTTGGAAATGAAGAATTTCATTGAGTGGATCGCCAAATTCAGAAAAATCGGTAAGGAGGACGTTTTTTTTGTTCTTCAAGTTTTCGAGTTGCTCAGAGGCAGAAGAAGCCTCAGCATCAGCTACGGCAACTTTTGCCATGAAATCGTCATACAGTTTCTTCTCTTCCGGATTCAACAGACTTTCATTGAACTTGGCATCAAAGCTAGCGCTGTAGCCTGCATTATGAACATTCATGTCAATTTCCATGTTAAATGAACTTTTCAGCTCTGCAACATGCCTTTTGAAGTCGTCAAGGGCCTTGGTTGCCGACTGTGCTAAGCGTTTCTTATGATCCAGCGCCCTGACAGCACTGAAAATATCTGCACTTACACGGTTGAGTTCCTTTAAAATTTCCATCCATGAAGTCAGTCTTTCCTCTGCCTTTGCTTCGAGTTTCTTTTTCATATTTGGCTCCTTTGGTAGTTGGTGTTGCTACACGTACTTCATCATGTCGAAGGGAATGGTATTTGCCGTAAAATGCAGTCTGCTATTGTCAGAAAACTTAATAGTACCATGCCCACCATCGCCAAATTCCGGGAAAGCCAAGCCATTGACGGCTGGCGGCCAGGCTCCCAGAAAACCAACATGACGAAGATATAATGTGCCGGGTTTCGGGTTATTGGCTGCTGACGGAGAATAGAATGAAGCTGATAGACTCAGCAGACTCCCGGAATTGACCCTTTCAGCAAATTGCGGGTTAACCTGTGCCGGTTCCGCTAGCAGCTTGCCGTTGGCGTAATGCAGAGCGCTAACGTATCCATAAGCAGGGGCTTGTTCTGAAGGGTGACCGATAACAAGGGGTGCTCTAAATAACGTCGGATTGTAGACGGCTGCCATGTGTCGTAAATCAGCCTCGGAAAAGTTGAACTTATCTCCGCTCTTCGACGTTACAGGCCCCACTTTTAATATTTCCAGTTTTTTCATATGGCTCCTTTCACATTATATTTGCTGTTCCAGTCAACATTTAGCTTTGCAATAATCTCTTCAGCGCGACTGATCTGGTCCGTTGCCGATTTTAGCAACGTATTGATTTCAGTATATTCGTTGAAGCTTGCCGCCATGTCGAAGAGGCGTGTTTTGATTTTTGGTAACTCGCTTGCATCCGGCATTATTGCCGCCGGGTGACTCTCCACAATGGTCCTGATATCTTCAGCAATAAGTTGAAAATGAGCGGCAAGGCTTCCGATACTTTTCCCGGCTTGGTGATTCCGGACAATTTCAATTTGCTTAATAATGCCCTCAACAAATTTGGGATTGCTTATATATGGCGCGGTACCGCCTAACTTTGCCGCTACGACGGCAAGTAGCCCACGGGCAGCGCTTACAGCATCTTCTTGTTTAATACCGGCTTTCGTTAACATGCGAGTGGCAAGGATTGCCATTAAAGGTGCTCCAGTGGTTACAGCTTTGGTCGGGGTAAGGTTTTTTTTGTGGTGGACAATGGTATATATTTGACGTGTGCTTAGGCTGTACTTGATTGCCAATTGGTCTATTGTGCTGCCGTAGTGAAAGTCCTCTTGTATTGACCAATATTTCATTTTTTTTTCATAGGCGGTATTTTTCCCGAAATACATTACCGAACCGGTCAATTGACGGTGCACCTCAACAACAAAGTCACGGCTTAATAGCTTGGCATTCTTGAGTAGTTCACCATGTAGAGTAAGCATTGCTGTGCTTTCGTTCATCAGTATTTCAATGAACCGTATGCTTTGTGGACGATACTTTTTTGTATTTACGTTTACTGGGATAGTTTTACTCACGAAGTCCCCCCATCATTGCACGGTTGCTTTCATATTCCGGGCCGGTACGCCATCCGCAAGCTAAACAGCGAAACACGTTGTCATCGTTCCATTCACGGCAATTTTCCACATATCCACCGCATTTTTTACAGCGATCCCGATAGACGGCATAGCGTGGCATGGTAGTTTGATATTCAGTAAAGCGTTGAAAACCGGGCAAGGTGTCATCGTCTTCATCCCTAGCGAGTTCCGGGAACAATGCCAACAACTGTTCGTCATCAAGATTAATCACTACATCATCAAAATCATCACCCGGCAGCGGGTTTGTGTACAGGCCATCAATGATATTGTCCAGTGTAGTTAAGCCATCAATAGGTTCGTTTGACGGGTGGGACTTTGGCTCATTTGCTTCAGCGGTGGCAATGATCTTATCAACAGACCGTAGCAAGGATAGATTTCGGCGGATCTGTTTTGATTTGTCTTGGTTGAACAGACCGGCGCAACCCCGGCAGCGGTTATCATTGCTGCGGTTACGTTGGTTATGCTCGCATTGCTGCTGCGTAATGGTGGCAGACATCCGGTTACAGTATGTCGCTCCGTTGGCCGCCTTCCATGCGGCGTAAGGGTCAAGTGGTGGATTGTAAGCAAATGCAAGTGGCATGTTATGACCTCAATAAAGTTGCAATCCGGTATTCGAGTGATCTTATTTCATCATCCTGACGCTTTACGGTAGATGCAAGTCTGTCAAATTCAGCGACTGGGATAGTCACCATGTCACTTGCCTCAAGAAGGGCAGCATCCGGTTGATGCACCTGGTACTTTCTGGCAAAGTTTATCCAGAAAGAATGTAATGGATTCAATTGTGGGTAACGTTTGGATGCATCACGGATCATCCTCTTGATCTTCACTGCCGCTTTTTGCCAATTTTCAGACATCGATTCCTCCTTTCCAAATTTTCCGGTTACACCTATTTTCATAACCGCGTTAAAACAATCTTTAAATTTCCGTGTATCAAACTGTAATACCTTGCCCTATACCTATCCCTGCACAGACACATTAAACTGTCTTACGCGGCGTTTTGGCATTCGCTGGTTCTGACTCTTGTTTTTGCATTGCTGTAAGAGCGCATATAACCTTGCTCGCCGCCTGGCTATCCAGAAAACGCAAATCGGCAACTCCGGAAATCCGCTTGATGAAGTGGCGCAAGGCGCGAGCACGTGCATTATGATCCGGTACAAAACTTATGTCAGACCACATGGCAGAAATTTTGCGTAACTGCGCCCCGCTTGCATATCCAAGTCTATTATCCAGCTCGTCAAAGCGTTTTGGTCTCTTCTGATATTCCTCTACAGCTTTCTGTTTAGCGGCGTCTCGCTGTGCCTGGTCGTGTTTGCCCTGCATCTTCAGTGCAAATTTATCAAGCTCATCAATGAAACTTTTAGCCTGAAGCAGCGTTAAGTTCTTGCAGGTAACTACGTTGAAACGAGACTCAAGACATTCCCGATAATTATCGTCAGAAATACCGAGAATATATTTCACCGTATGGATTCTACATATTTGTCTTGCGGTTATGGACTTTTCGGTCTTTCGTTTCGTCGTTGCCATGATTGCGCCTCCTCGCTGATTGGTTTGTTGCTATAGGTCACGTCTATCCCCGACACCCATTCAAGGCCATCCGGAAGGCGGCGCGAGTTGCATGTCTGGCAGCCTTGCGGCGTTTCCATCGGGTCTCAATTTCAAGCAATACTTCTATGAGCGTTCTAAAAATTTTCATGGTGTTGCTCCTTTCGCTGAATAAACTGGTTAACAGCCGATGCATTAACACCAGCTTTTCTATTTATTATTTGCGACAAGCCGTAGCATGCGCTCCGGAGTAAAATTCTCCTGAATTTTTGATGCGGTTTCTGCTTTTGTTTTAAGGTTACGTGCTATCAACATTTCTATATGAAGTTCCTGTTCGAAATCCTTCAGCATTAAACGAATAGCATTTATCGCCCCGTGAGTTGTTGCGACGCCATACCGCTTCTTGTTTTCGGCGGTATCAAGATACCCCTCTGTCAGTTCAACCACGTAATCTGTCGACGCGTGCATAAGACCAAGCCGCTGTCTCATCAAATTTAATAATCTTTCGTATTCGCTGGTGTGCTCATCCGGATAATTATTCAGGCTGCTATTCTGAGCGGTGGTTGTCATACTTTCACCTTGCCTTTTCTCTTGGCCGGTTCCGTCTGCTTGTCAGGGTCAAAGAGATGTTCATCAGGGTCATGACCTTCTATGCGTTCGCGGCGGCTTTCTAATGTGTTGGTGTAAAAAACATCAAGCGTATTCCTCATTACTGCCGTTGTTACATCAGCTTCACTTGCTAATACTTTAATGATAGCCCGGACTCCGTACATAAAAGATTCGTCAAGAACATCAGTAGAGTCTTTATCAAAATGAACTACAATTAAATCAAGTTCTTTACTTATATACGTAAAATCAGTGCGAAGTGCTTCAAGCATTGACATGCATTCAATAAAATCTGCTCGTTTGATAATCATACTTTCCCCCTTCCGCCACATTCTATACAGGCACAATGCAGTGTTACTCGGCGCGGGTTTGTTGCTGCAAACGGCAGTTTACGCTTTTCAGCACACTTCCCCAGGGTGATTATCCCCAATACCGGACAATCAACCGTGGTGTTTCCAAAGACCTCTTCAACCTTTTGTAAAACAGCATCCGGACAGCCCTGGTATTTTCCGGAAAGAATCATGCATACAGCTCCGGGGGTGTAGCCGATCCGCCGGGCAACTTCGCCCTGTGTATATTTAATTGACATTTTTTCAAGAAGTTTTAACCGTTCATTTCTGGTCATCATGGCAATCCCCCTGATTCGGCGGGTGTCAGTTTCCCAAAGTCGGTAACTTGCTTATTTTCAACAACTTCGTTTGTTTTTTTATCTGTTTCTTTGTCTAATTCTGTTTCTTTTTTATGACGCCCCTTTAAAAAAACGGGCATTGTTGCGCCGATGTCATTAACAAGCTGGTAGCTTTGGTATTGTCCGGCATAGCCACGCTTTACCTGTCCAATCTTGCCGACAAATCCCTCTTTATACAGTCTGCTGACAAAGCTTTGTACGTTGGCTATGGTTGCGCCATCGATCACCCGGCACAAATCCGGTATCGTGAAGCGTCGCAGTATCCTCATTGCTTGCCAGACTCGTTGTCTCATACATCGGCGGGCCTTGAATATACGCATTAGCAAACACCTCCGTTGCTGGTTTTGCTCCGTTTTGAAAAGGTCGGCTGATCAAAATAGAGCGGGCGGTTATCCCACGTGGCGCAATCCATAATAATTGCTCCTGTGGCCTTGGCTTGCTTTTCGATCTTGGTCAAGGCGATGATGATCCGGCCTATGTTGGCGTTGCATTCCTTGTGCAGGTATTGAGCAAGATCGTCACTTATTGCAACTTCACAGCAGTCAACGGCAACGGTCTTAACGTCATCCAGGTCAAGCCCGCAAAAGTTTACCCATTGTGTAACCCTGCGGGCTATTCGGGTATTCAACTTGATCTTCTTGGCGATATCCTCCATGCCAATCAGGATTACCGGGCAACCTGACAAGTCGTAAATATCGCGTAGTGAATCAACCATTTCGAATTGACGAAAACAGTAATCCGCTTCATCAATAAATATCGGACGAGACGGTCGGTTATCCTTTCTCAGCTCATGAATAATGAATTCAAGCATGTCTGAACGTCTCAACTTACGTTCCCCACCCAGCTCCCGGCAGATGTCCCCCAGCATACTGGTCACAGTCCAGCAACCGATGGCGCGTACATAGATACCGTCAAACTTGTCACAAACACGGGCAACGGCTGTGCTTTTGCCTTCCCCCGGTTCACCTTCCAGAATACCCATACCTTCCGTACCTATCGGACGGTTAAGCAGGTCGTCAGTAGCTTGCATGAACTTTCTGACATTTTTTGTTAGTGCTAAAACGTGTTTCATGGTAATTTTACCTCCTATTCAAGTTTTCCCCGTGTCGCGGGGTTTGTTTCAAAGGCCTTTGGTGTTGGTAGCTCCGGCGGCTTTTTTCATTGGCAAGACCATATTTTCGGGTAAGAATCTTCCCTGGCAAAACTGATCTGATTTATACAATCCGATCCGCTCCCGGCGGTTGCTCAATAAGGATGCTTCTTTATCAGCAGCCCATTGCAGCTCATACGTTGAAGCAAGCCCTTCTTTTTCACGTTGGCGAATGTCGTCATACACCTCATGTTCATCAGTAAAAACCTTTGGAACATTCAGCCTGACAATTTTTTTCTGTTCTTCCCGCGCTTCATACTCAATCGTTTCCGCTGGCAGCTCAACATACAGCGGTCTGACTTCAATAGCTTTCTGGTCAGCTTCGGCATTCATAAGGTCGATATGCCGCTGTGCGTTTTTAACCCGCGTGGTATGGCGCTTGATGGTGGCATTTTCTACTGCTGATACCGGGCGGGCGTGGACGCGATTGCCGTTCCACTGTGCATCACAGATATATTTTTCGTTCAGGTCAAAGACAGTGACGCGGTGCGGATTGTGGATGTCGTAGGCAACAATCACTTGCTCGTTGTGGTATTGGGCAAGAGCGGCTGACTGGTATTTATTGCCAAACAGGGTGAAGCGTTCGCGCTTAACGTTTTTGACCACATGTGGCTGGCAGAGCTTATCAAGATACAGTTCGTCATCAATGCCGATCATCTTTGGTTCAAAGCCCTGTGCCACATAATCAGCCCAACATTCCAGCGGCGTCATATGTCGGCTTACTGCCGGTCCGTTCGGATTGTATGGTTGAGGTGCTATTATCTTTGGTAAGCTTTTATGTGGACTATTGTTGTAATCGGCGGCGGCCTGGTCTAAAAATTCCAGAAATTCAATCCAGTACATTAGCAGCTCTGACGTTTTGGCAACCATGCCGAGTTTGCCTTCGTTCTCGATTTTCTTCAGGTCTCGTTCCAACCGGTCATACACCATTCGCCGTGCACCCCTGTCCATGTCCTTGCCGGTGTAGGTCGGTAGGTTCTTGGCGGCGGTGATCCAGATAGATTGATTACTCCGCTCGATAACGCCGTGTCCTTGTGGATTGCCGGCGCGTTCGGGAAATTTGACGGTAATGCCCATTCTGATAAACAGGCCGGTAAAATCGTCGCTATTGAGTTTGGCCAGGTTCCCGCTCCCAAGGTCAGGTTCGAGTATCGACATTATTCCGCCGTAAGGTTTTTTTGCGCTAATCAGGCAGGCATGTTTGACGGCTCCGGCAACGGTCATATGACTTTCGGCAAGTCCGGCATTCCAACCAACAAGAACTTTGGTTGTCAGGCAGATAACTGCGCAGACTTCGGGGTGGAAGTGTGCTCCGGTGGCAGGGTGCGCCACGTATGCCTTGAAGCTGTGGCCGTCGATCTGGCAGATGGACATAGGAGCGAAACCAGATGCATCACGATCAACATAACCCAGAATGCTGTTGTATTCGGCCCCGGTCATGCGCCCTTTTTCTGCATAGATATCCGGTATTTTTTTCATGATCCCGCGTATCTGGTCATATGATGGGCGTTCGATCTCCGCCGGCATGTTCCGGCAGATTTTTTTCAACGAGTTATTCCGTGACGGTTTTTGCGGGCGGCGGTATTCATCAAGAAAGTACGGCAGCCATGCCGGTATCCCCATCGGCAGTATGGCAACTGCTGCGGTTCTTGGCTGGTAGTTTTCCAGCCAATCAATGATGGTAGTACGCGGGAGATGATCACCTTTGACCGGTGCCATAGCGTTGGCCTGTTTGCCGCAAGCCAGATGTTTTGTCCACCATCGCATGAGGGTTGGATATGAAACGCCTTCACGGTCACCCTTACGGTCATTAGCGATGTTGGCAAGAGCGGTCAGCTTTTCATCTGTGCCGTTCTTGAGCTTTTCTTCCAATTCACGAATGAAGGGAGTTACTTTTTTATTCTTTGGCCGATTCTCGATAATTTTCATAAAAGCATTGCGGGCGGTGGCGATACGATCCTGTTTGCCGGTCAACTCTGTACTGTCTGTAACAGTTAACTGTTTTGGTGTGGTTACGGTAGGCAGTTTTGATGTTGTGACGGCAGGGAGGGCTGGTTGATCTGCGCAGCCGAGAAGCCGGTCGAAATATTTTATTCTAATTTTTTCCGATATGGCCGGGTCACATATGTTGATTTGCCAGATTTTACCGCCATGACCTTTTGATTTTCCATTTGCTTGTCCTGATTCCACTTGACGGGCTGTGGAATATTGACCTCGCCTTATTGCAACCAAAATTGAATTTTCTTTCTTTTTGGTCTCAACTTCATCAATTTCAGGAAAAAGTAGGTCAACCAGAGTTTTGATGTTTATGTAATGTTCTTCGGCTGACTTCATTTTATAACCTATTGTAATTGATATAATATTTACTTTGTCAGGTAGACATTTTTCTGTCAGGTAAAGCTGTCAGGTAGAAAGCTGGTTTACCTGACAATTTGCGGCGGTGTGTTTGATAGTGTTTCCAGCCGACACGGCGGAATTTTTGATAAACTGTACCGGGTCGATTCCTTGCTGCTTGGCAGCAAAATAAATCGTCAACCATTCTTCCTCTGTCATGGTTATCATTTTCTTGTAGGTGTAAGGTTTAAGCATGGCTTCACCCCTGTTTGATCAAGCTTTCGATGTAGGTCATTATTTTTTGGCTGGTAATTCTGCCATTGATCGCGTCACTCACCGATGCTCTTGAAATACCCAAAATTCTGGCAATATCAGCCTGCTTCACTCCGATACGGAGCAACGCTACTTTGATTTCAATTGTCTTTGCACTATGCATTTGATATTCTCCGCTGTGTTGACTTGCACGTACGTTATAACGACTATATGTACGAAAAAGAACGTTGTCAATATTTTATTTGTTATAGCGTTTATTTTTTGGAGATGAGGCATGACTGCTGACGAGGCTGCTGAAAATTATGTAGGATTTCCTGAGCGGCTAAAAATGGCACTTGGCACTAAAAGTAGCCGCGCGTTTGCAATGGAATGTGGTATGTCTGCAACTGTAATGCATCAGTATTTATCAGGTAAAAGCGAACCATCTAGGTTAGTTCTGATCTCTATAGCAAAAACATCAGGGGTGAATTTACATTGGCTTTTGACCGGTGAAGGGGAGATGAGGCGGGGCGGGAAAGATGCAGTGCCGCTTGACGCTGATCTGCTGGAAGCTGTGATAGAGGCTGTGGAAGAATATCTTGACCAGGTGAAGGTCAACCTGAAGCCTGCCAAGAAGGCGCAGCTTGTGGCGGCGCTCTACGATATGTTTTCTGCCGAAGAGAAGCGAACGATCGACAAGGCCAAGGTGATACAGCTTGTCAGACTTGCAGCATAAGAAGGAGGGGGAGTAATGGCGACTGACGATAAAAAGTCAAAGGTAATCAGTATATTGAAGGAAGTTACCCCCAAGCGAACCAGGGCAAAGAAAGCCCCGGCAGCTCCGGCGCAGAACATCAATGTATCTGGTGGCAACGGCAATGCCATCGGCAACAACAACACCGTTCATAACATCAGTACTGCAAAGGTGATCCACCGGCCAAAGGTCACGGTTGTTCCCGGCCATGAAGTCATCACAGAAGCGCAAGCGGTTGAAATAAGAAGCCTTGTTATGGAAGTTGGAGACTTGGAAAAGTTGCACAAGAAGACGCCGAAGAGCTATGCAGCCATACAGAACGCCGCCAACAAGAAAGGTGGCGTTACGCAGTATCGCTTGATTCCCTTGGATAAGTTTGAAGTTGTTAAAAAATATCTCTGGCAGTGGCGGGGAAGGTTGACAGGCACAAAGAGCGCTCCGAAGAAAGACAATGCCGCGTGGAGAAACCGGCAGTACGCTTACATCAAGATCAACGTGAAGCAACTGGCTACTGAGAGCAAACTTGCTGATTTATTACAGAGAAAATTCAGTGTTGATTCAATCACTGCCCTTGATGATACTCAGTTGAGAAGTGTTTATTTATCGGTTGCAGGCTGGAAACAGGCGGGGAAGTGATAAGCATAGTGAGTACAATATGGTAAAAATATTGTTATTTAGGTATTTTTGGTAAAGTCCAGCTCCTCTTGTTTTTCAAGGTGTTCTTGATCTCTTACATATGCTCGGATGGTGTCTTCATCCAATCCGATTGTGCTGACACAGTAGCCACGTGACCAAAAGTGTTTTCCGGTAAAACCACGATTCACACCTTCTAACTGACGGTGGATGTGAATTGCTGACTTACCTTTCAGGTAACCCAACACCATAGCAATGCTCAGCTTTGGTGGGACACTCAGTACCAAGTGAATATGGTCGGGCATTGCATGCCCTTCTAAAAGTTCAACTTCTTTTTGCCGACACAACTGACGAATGATTTTGCCGACTTCTCGTTTGACACGGCCATACAACACACGTTTACGATACTTCGGCACTATCACAACATGATATTTACACTCCCACTTAACATGTGATAAACTCTGCCACTCTCGCATGGCGTTTCCTCCTGTCGTTTCCCTTAGGGGCTTCCTCAGGAGGAAATGTCGCAAAATACGCAGGAACGGCATAGCCTTTTATAGTCACACCGGCAGAGCCGGTGGTTTACTGAACAGCAGAATTAAATCATGGGCTTCTTTGACTTCCTGACAGGCAAAAAAGAGACACCACAGTCCGCAGCAACGCCGGTAGATACCATGCAGCAGCCGGTAGCAAAATCAAGCGCCACATGCTTTCAGGAAGCAAAAGAGCTTGCACAATGCCTGCATGACTTCCCCTATCAACCGTCGTCCTCTGTGCCCTTGTCCGTTCGGAAGGATCAAGAGCTTATGGCGATTATCGCCGATACCTATCTGACTACAAGAGCGCCGGACGGTTCGACACAACAAACCACTATTGATGCAGCGGAACGCATCCGTCTTCAAGCAGAGTTTAAGAAGAAAATTTACCCGCTCCTGGAGCAATGCCTTGCTGCCGACCCGGATCTTGCCCCGGCCTTCCTTCTGTATCCCAGGGTGGCTGAATTCAACACCAGGGCGAAAGACAGAACTGATCTGATTACCCTGTTTGAGCGGTTCTTGCCGAGTGTTGACGCTGTTGTGAAGGGCACTCGGGCATATGCTTATATTGAGAAAGACATTGATGGTATGGGTAGAAACTGCTTTGACAAGGTGGAGCGGCACTTGGCTGATTATCATTATGAATTGGCTGTGTTGTACAACAAGGACGGACAGGATGAACAGGCCACTGCTGAATACAAAAAGGCTTGTCAGCTTTGTTCAAAGGTTTACGGACAGGAAAATGATAAGGTTAAACTTTAAAGTTGTCTCTGGGGAAGTAATTTAATCTGCTGCATTGATGATCATGTGCAATATCGTGACAGTCACCAATTGTTTTGAATGATCCGTTTACTATCAAACATAACGCCTTGTTTTTCTGAAACCGCTTATTTCACTATCAAACATATCACCGCACTCAAAAACGACTGGTACAAGATGACCCATATTTTTCTACAAGATAACAGCAACTTAATCGCAACTTCCACAAGACGGTCTCTAATTATTTCAATATCATACAAATCACCTCCTCATAGTGCTCGAAAAACAAACGGGGCTTCTGCTCCCGCGTGTCGGGCGTTCGACAAGCAAAGGGGTGCAACTCGATATTCCGGTGTACCTGGTTATTTCGCCCAGCCAGGATCTGCTGCTTGATCTCGATCTCATGTCGCGCCGCGGCGTCGGA
>CAIRBC010000230.1 GCA_903876685.1 uncultured Nitrosomonadales bacterium
CGCAAGTTTCACGTTAAAGTGACCGCAACGCTGGCAGTAGTTCCGCTTGCGGGACTTAGCGCAGCAGAGGCGGCAGCCAGACTAGTGAGTCATGGCTCGAACCAGCTTGCCAGCAAAGCGCCGCGCCCGACCTGGCTTAAATTTACCGATCAGTTTCGAAATTTTCTGATTATCGTGCTGCTATGCGCGGCACTGCTAGCCGGTTTAGTGGGTGATCTCAAGAATGCGGTGGTGATTGCTATGGTGGTACTGCTCAACGCGATGCTCGGCTTTTACCAGGAACACCGGGCAGAAGCGGCACTCGCGGCTTTAAAAAACCTGTTGGCGCCGAGCGCCCGGGTGCGACGGGATAGCCGAACTACCTTGATTCCGGCTGTCACTCTGGTGCCTGGAGATATTTTGCTGCTCGAAGTCGGTGAGCGCATTCCGGCAGATGCACGCGTGCTGCTGGCTCTCTGCGCAGAAGTCAACGAGGCAACCCTGAGCGGAGAAGCACTCGCCGTGACAAAATCACCGGTTGCCGTGGATGAAGTCGCTGTGCTGGCGGAACGTTATCGCATGACATGAACACCGTCGTAACTAAAGGCCGCCTCGAAGCCGTGGTCACCGCCACCGGTATGCAGAGCGAAATGGGTAAACTGGCCGGATTGCTGGCAGAAGTCACTGAAGCAGAGACCCCCTTGCAGGTGCAGCTAGACCGGTTAGGCAAGCGACTGGCCGCCATCGCCGGTGCAGTCGTCTCCCTGATTTTCCTGCTGGGCATGCTGCGCGGCGACGATCTGCTGCAAACCGCATTGACGGCGATTGCGCTCGCGGTAGCGGCGATTCCTGAAGGATTGCCAGCCGTGGTGACGGTCACGCTGGCGCTGGGGATGAATCGCATGGCCGAGCGGCACGCCATTGTCAAAAAGCTGGCTGCAGTAGAAACACTGGGCTGCACCACGGTGATTTGTTCCGACAAAACCGGTACCCTGACCCTGAATCAAATGACGGCTCGGCGTATTTATTTCCTGGGTCGCAACTTTGCTATGACGGGTGAAGGTTATGGTGGCGCTGGCCGAATCAAGGCAGATGACAAACAGCTGCTCCCGGATTTTTCGGCCTTGGGCAAGTCTTTAATACTCTGTGTCGATGCCCGCATTCAGGATGGCGAGCTATTCGGCGATCCCACCGAAGGGGCGCTGCTGGCACTCGCCATTAAAATGGCTGGAGTGCAATCAGCGACTGACTCATGGGTCGCACGCTTTCCGCGCAGCGCCGAGATGCCCTTCGATTCATCACACAAGTTTATGGCAACCTTCCATCTCGACGAACATGACCTGCAACTGTGGGTAAAAGGCGCACCTGAGGTGCTGTTGAGTCGCGCAAACTACTGGCAGGATGCTACGGGCGTGAAGCCCCTTGACGACACGACTCGTGCCGCTTTCATGGCTCAAAATGCGGCTTTCGCCAAAAATGCCTTGCGGGTACTGGCACTGGCCAGTCGTACTATTGCGACTGCGGACTTTGATCCCGCAGCCGATTTGCTACCCTGGGTCAACGACCTGACTCTGCTGGGTCTGGTTGGCATCATCGATCCGCCACGCCCCGAGGCACGAGAAGCCATTCGCCAGTGCCACGCCGCCGGCATCTCGGTAAAAATGATTACCGGGGACCAACGGTTGACGGCTGCCTCCCTCGCGCGCGAACTGGGTCTGAACGGTGAAGTGCATGAAGGCAGTGAAATCGATGGCCTGACAGGAGCAAAACTAAACTCGCTGGTCGAGTAAACGTATAGGGTCAGCGTATAGGGTCAGGTCTAGCTAAGTAGCATATGCACATGAGCACGCACCGGGTCAAAATCAATTCAATCAGCCCCTTTGATTCCTATATGTCAGAGCGCATCGGGGAACTCTATGCGTATGCAGTTCGACATAATGCGAAAAATGGGCTAGCTTCGAATTATTATCAATAGCAACTAAGCCAACTTTTCACTATGCTAATTATTAAATCGAACCTGCCACTTCAAAGCCATTTAAAGCTCACCTCGGATGTAACGGAGATAAAGGTCAAAGGCTGGGGTCAGGTCTTGACAATACGGTTTATCTCGAAAGGCTGTAAGGAAAGGCTGGGGTCAGGTCTTGACAATACGGTTTTATCTCACCCCTTTGATTATTTTGCTCACGGTTGAATGATTTATTCCTATCTGACGGTCAATCATGATCATGGTGTAACCATATTCCAGATAGGCATGCCGGATATTCAATACGTAGAGGACGAAATATGAAGTGATGCTATGGAGAATAAACCGCATTGTCAAGACCTGACCCCGGCATGTGCGGCATGTGTGCGTTGGTTGGCTGAGGTGGAAGTCCGGTGGTGTGGCGTACCTCTCTTGCCATTTAGTTGCTTTTAAGCTACATTGTTTCATATGATTGAAATTTTTCGATACCAGACTGCAGAGGGTAAAGAGCCATTTACTGATTGGCTCCAGTCGTTACGAGATAAACAGGCACAAGCCAAGATTCTTATTCGCCTCAAACGTTTGGAAGTAGGCAATTTTGGTGACTGCGATCCTGTAGGTAATGGAGTGCAGGAATTGCGAGAGCATATAGGGGCTGGGTACCGCGTGTACTTTGGCCGTCACGGTCAGACTGTAGTGATCCTGTTGTGTGGAGGCTCCAAGAATTCACAATTTTCGGACATTAATGCAGCCAAGGAATTTTGGGAAGACTGGAAACGGAGGCAAGGATGAAAAAAAAATTGAATGCAACAGTATCTCACTATGAACGGGAAGTAGCTGAGTTGAGAGTAGATCGTGAGCTTGCTGTCGAATACCTGAAAGCAGCCATGGAATCTC
>CAIRBC010000231.1 GCA_903876685.1 uncultured Nitrosomonadales bacterium
AGAACCACTTGTAGCAGACAATCAATGTGATAATCAAGCCACCACCATAACACAAAAGGCACAGGCTGCTCGACTAAGCTATATTGAAAGCGGCGGCAAACTAAGGAACCTGGAAGAAATTAATGCGGAAGTACTTAAGCGTCGCGGTGGTGTAGGCAATGAATAAGCTGCGCACCTGTATCGATGCAAATTTATTAATCGCAACATGGAGTGGGCAGAGTGCATTGGCTGAACAAGCACTGTCTATACTTGAAGACCCCGCACGCACGGTAAATTTGTTATTCACATAACATGCTGATTAGTATTAAATAAAATACAACCGACTTATCCCCTCTCCCACTTGTGGGAGAGGGTTAGGGAGAGGGAAAAAACTAGAAGTTAAAGTTCGCCCCTCTCCCGCAAGCATATTAATTGTCAGCGATGCATTATGGCTAGAGGTCATGCCTAAAACCATCTTTCATCAACAGCATGAGGAACGTGATTTTTACCAGACTGTATTTTTGCAAGCCGAGCATTTTTCCTGGTCACCTGATTTTTTTGATTCGGTAAAATTCCTGGCTCAATCTTACGGTCTTGCTGCGATGGATGCGATACACCTTGCCACAGCCATAGCAGCACAGGCAGATGAATTTGTGTCGGGTGAAAAGCCCGGTAAACCGATGTTTCGAGTAGCTGAAGTCAAAACAGTGTCCTTATGGACTTTGTTGGCCTGATTTTTAACTTTTGGAACAATATTAAGTAATAACCCCGAATTCCCTTTCATTCCATCCGGGCTACACTCGCTTCAATAACTGGCATACCCATGCCAGCACCATACAAAAAATCTTGGGGTATATCGGCGAGTCTACCCAACCACCGACAATTTCACCTGCGCGTGGACCGCCACTGTGGAAGGCTGCAATAACCGCTAAAGAGATGGATAACTACCCTCAATATGATTTGGCAGCGCAGCCAAAGCCTGAATTTCAGTTCGATCAGCGGATCTCCTGATGACGAGCAACGTCTCCCACCCAAGGTAATTCTGTGTGCTTGCTTTGACGACAGCCAAATTTTCGATATTGAACTGCGAAATTATTGTTATCATATGCATGGAAAATAATGAATTAGGGCATTAACCTAGATTCAGTAATAAAAAAAGACTTGACCGTGGTGGGTGGGTCATTAATTCTTTGGGTTGTGCGGTTAAATTTCCTAACCTTTATTCATCAAATGGAACGAGAATTGCGCGCTAAACCTGCCTCTACAGGTCGAGTATCGGCAAAGGCTCGCGGGATAACGGGCGGCAGACCACGAACCGATGTCGCGATATTAGAAAATGCTAAAGTGCCATATGAAAATTCGGGGTAAACGGCGGATGAAGTGTGCAAAGTTGTAGTCTTGGGCGCAGAATATTTTTTAACTGTCTCGCTGAACAGCGGAAAATGTCACACTCGCAATAAGGAACAGAATGCCAGTCATCTTTCGCTATAAGGGATACCGGTTTTTCTTCTACTCAAACGAAGGCAGTCCGCGTGAGCCGGCACATATACATGTTCGTGGCAGTGATGGCGAAGCTAAATTCTGGTTACAACCGATGGTACATCTAGATAATAGCAATGGATTTGATGCCAGAACTTTACGGGAACTGGCTGAAACGGTTGAGAAAAACACAGAAGTTATTGAAAGGACATGGAATGAGTACTTCCGCTAAGTCAGTGCATTTTGACGAGAACAATATGTGGGTTGAATTGTTGGATGGTCGCACACTAGGCATTCCATTAGTGTGGTTTCCCAGGCTGCTGCATGCCAAGCCTGAGCAGCGTCAAAAATGTGAACTGTCGATAGCGGGCATTCATTGGGACGAACTTGACGAGGATATTTCGGTAGCTGGGCTCTTGGCCGGGCGAGGCGATGCTACGTATGCCACAAAAATTGCTGCTTAATTGCTAATTTTACCTTTTCGATGGGTTGGGCAATAATAGCCAACTTCCTATTTGACATGAGTCAGGCACCACACCTTTGAGCGGACGAGCTAGATCGGCACTTTTCCTTGCCATTATTTTCGATTGACAATCACCTTTGAAGGGTAGTTCGTAGATTTAAGGTGCCAAGCTTCAATTATTATTTTAAAAGAATGAGACCTTGGCCATTTTCTCCTCAATTTAGGGTGCCTGGCTCCAATTATGATTTTAAAAAGAATGCGACCCTGCCCCCTTTTTCCGCCAATTTTATGATCCCGCACACGGCCACATACCCGCACAGTCACGGCCCACTTTTGTGATAAAGGCTGTGCGGGTCGATTTGCGCGCATCATGCCGATACTCTACAATAAGGGCATGGCACACTTGCACGATACCGGCTACAAATTCCTGTTCTCGCACGCCGAATTGGTGCAGGAACTGCTAGAGGTTTTCGCCCCACCGGGTGTTACGGAACTGCTGGATTATTCA
>CAIRBC010000232.1 GCA_903876685.1 uncultured Nitrosomonadales bacterium
AAAACATGAAAAAATTGGGAGTTAAAGTTCGCTCCCTCTCCCCCGCTCCTCTCCCGCAAGCGGGGAGAGCGTAGCGAGGGGGGCGTAGCCGGATTGAGGATAAATTTACCGTGATATTTGCTAAATTTCTGTTGTAGGGAAACAACTGTTTTGCTAGAATCGCCCCCTCAATTTTTTGATAGAAAATGTTCATGACAACTGTACGAGTAAAAGAAAATGAGCCCTTTGAAGTCGCCATGCGTCGCTTCAAGCGTTCCGTAGAAAAAACCGGTCTGCTGACCGATTTGCGTGCCCGCGAATTTTATGAAAAACCCACTGCAGAGCGTAAGCGCAAGCTGGCTGCAGCCGTTAAGCGCCATTACAAGCGTCTGCGTAGCCAAACACTCCCTCCCAAGCTCTATTAAGATGCGCTTAGCTGAACTAGTTGCTAGGTGCGGATGATGAGCCTCAAACAGCAAATCACCGAAGACATGAAAGCGGCGATGCGTGCCAAAGATACGGCGCGCCTCGGGGCTATACGCTTGCTGCTAGCCGCAATGAAACAACGCGAAGTGGATGAACGGATAACCTTGTCGGATGCTGATGTGATTGCGATCATCGAAAAGATGAACAAGCAGCGCCGTGACTCTATCAGTCAGTACGAAGCGGCCAGTCGTCAGGATCTGGCGGATGTCGAGAAATTCGAAATGTCTGTGCTGGCTAACTATATGCCTCAGCAGTTGAGCGAAGCTGAAATTGTCACGGCCGTTACCGGGGCGATTGTTAGCAGCGGTGCTAAAGGTCTGCAGGATATGGGCAAGGTAATGGGTGTGCTCAAGACCCAACTTGCCGGACGTGCTGATATGAGTAAGGTTTCTGCGCTGATCAAGGCGCAACTCGGTCAATAGTCTGAACGTTGTACAGGCGCTCAGGCGTCAGTTAAAGGTGCGGGTTTGATTCCAAAAAGTTTTATACAGGATCTGCTCAATCGCCTTGATATTGTGGATGTGGTTGAGCGTTACGTACCGCTCAAGAAGGCGGGTGCAAATTATGTAGCCTGTTGCCCGTTCCACAACGAAAAATCTCCTTCGTTTACGGTCAGTCAGTCGAAACAGTTTTATCATTGTTTTGGCTGTGGTGCACATGGTACGGCCATTGGTTTTGTCATGGAGCATGGAGGTTTTGGCTTTACCGAGGCGATCGAAGAACTGGCGCGTAGCATCGGCTTGAATGTTCCCAGGGAGCATAATACTGAGTCACATCCAAAAGTTTCGCCAAATCTGGTTGATGTGATGCAGGTCGCTACTCGTTATTATCGATCTCAGTTGAAACAATCCACTCGTGCAATCGCTTATCTCAAGCAACGCGGCATGAGCGGTGAGATTGCCGCGAAGTTTGGAATTGGTTATGCACCTGAGGCATGGCAGAATCTGGCTGCTGCGTTTGCCGATTATCAGAGTGATTCGCTGACAGAAACGGGTCTGGTGATCGCAGGCGAAGAAGGTAAGCGCTATGATCGTTTTCGTGACCGTATCATGTTTCCCATTATTAACGTGCGCGGTCAGGTCATTGGCTTTGGCGGTCGGGTTTTGGATAAGGGTGAACCCAAATATCTTAATTCGCCAGAAACGCCGTTGTTTGAAAAAGGTCGCGAACTGTATGGTCTTTTTCAGGCACAAAAAAACATACGCGCCAGCGGTTTAGTGCTGGTAGTTGAAGGTTACATGGATGTAGTGGCCTTGGCTCAGCACCAGGTGGATTATGCGGTGGCGACACTGGGTACGGCGACCACGCCTGTTCATGTGCAGAAATTGTTGCGTATTAGCGAACATATCGTGTTTTGTTTTGACGGAGACCGGGCAGGTCAGCGCGCCGCTTGGCGTGCACTGGAAAATTCATTGCCTTTTTTGCAGGACGGCAAACAGATCAGTTTCCTGTTTCTGCCGACAGAGCATGACCCGGACAGTTTTATACGCGAATATGGCAAGGAAATTTTCGAGCAGCGGGTGCAGGAAGCGATGCCGTTGTCCGCTTATATATTGCGTGAAACCAGCGCAGAACTGGATCTAAAAACTCAGGAGGGTCGTAATCTGTTGTTGCAGCGTGCCAAGCCTTTATTGACTGCGATTACCGCGCCAACCACTGCGCTGCTGTTGCGTAAGGAAGTGGCTGTGCTGGCAGGGGTCAGTCAGGCTGAGCTTGAGGCACTCTACGAAATCAAACCGATTGCGCGTCCGAAACTCAAGGTTTTTCAGAAAGCAGGTCGTGCGGCACCTTCGTCAAATCGGTTATTGTTGCAATGTCTGATAGCAGAGCCGAATTTGGGTGCAAAGCTCCAGGCAGACTGGCAGGGCGAAGGTGTAGAAGCGGAGGCGGCCATAGAAGTGCTGCATGTGTTGCGTGAATCTGGTTTCGAGCTAAGCAGCGCGGCATTGATGCAAATGTTTCAAGGAACGGCGCATCAGAATATCCTGGCGCTTGCTGAGGCGGATATGTTGACTTGGGGGGACGAGTTTGATGTGAAAGCCGAGTTCGCAGGTTTGTTGAATAGACATAATGAAGATCAGCGCAGACGGCAATTTCAAATTCTGCAAATGAAATTGGCGCAAGGGGGCTTATCCAGTTTGAGTGACCCGGAACGGGAGCAATATCGGCTTTTGTTACAGCGAAGTTAACAAGGATGAAATCCCTTCAAAAAATCAGGTATAATTCGCCGCTTTTGTGCACGGCATCACGCAATTGGGAATTCTGAATATGGCAAAGCCTAAAGACATTAAAAAGCTTGATAAAAAACAAGTTGTCAACATTCCGTTGCTGGTCGTCGATCAGGAGCAGGACATTGAGGCGCGTCGCACGCGCCTGAAGGCATTGATCGTGCTCGGTAAAGAGCGCGGTTACCTGACCTACGCGGAAATCAATGATCATTTGCCGGATATGCTGGAAGTTGAGCAGATCGAAGGCGTGGTCAGTATGATTAACGATATGGGTATTTCGGTGTGCGATGTCGCACCCGATGCCGAAGCGTTGATCATGACGGATACTGCACCCGTGGCAGCCGACGAAGATGCTGCAGAAGAAGCTGAAGCGGCGCTTTCCACGGTGGACTCTGAATTCGGTCGCACCACCGATCCGGTACGTATGTATATGCGTGAAATGGGGACGGTGGAATTGCTGACTCGCGAGAAAGAAATTGAAATCGCCAAGCGTATCGAAGATGGCCTGAAACACATGATTCAGGCGATCTCAGCCTGTCCTGCGACCATTTCCGAAATCCTCCTGCTTGCCAAAAAAATTGAATCCGATCAAATGCGTATCGATGAGCTGATTGATGGCTTTGTCGATACCGCAGAAGAAGACATCATTGCCCCTGAAGGCGATGAGGACATGGATGATGTAGAAGACGCCAGTCTGCAGGCAACCGATGATGATGAAGACGAAGAAGCATCAGCAGCTGCGGCAGCGGCCAATATTGCTCAATTGAAGGCGGATGCATTGGCGCGCTTCGCCACAATTGAAGACCTGTTCGATAAAATGAGCAAGGCCTACGAAAAATACGGCTATCTTAGCAAGCAATATAGCAAGTTTCAGTCCGGTATTTCTGACGAATTGATGTGTTTTCGCTTCTCGGCTAAACAGGTTGATGCGTTGTGTGACACCATGCGGGCGCTGGTTGAAGAAGTGCGCCGCAGCGAGCGCAGTATCCAGGAAATGTGTGTGGTAAAAGGCAAGATGCCGCGCCCGCACTTTATCAAGGTATTTCCGGGGAATGAGGACAATCTGCTGTGGGTTGCACAGGAGCTGAAGGCCAAAAAACCTTATAGCGAGACGTTGGAGCGTTATCAGCACGCTATAGTCGAGCAGCAGCAGCGCTTGCTGGATCTTGAGAAGCGGGTTGGTATTCCGATCAAGGATCTGAAGGAAATCAACAAGCAGATGACCAACGGCGAGGCCAAGGCGCGCCGTGCCAAACGTGACATGATCGAAGCCAACTTGCGGTTGGTAATATCCATCGCAAAGAAATATACTAATCGTGGCTTGCAATTCCTCGATCTGATTCAGGAAGGTAACATTGGACTGATGAAGGCGGTCGATAAATTTGAATATCGCCGTGGCTACAAGTTTTCAACCTATGCTACCTGGTGGATACGTCAGGCTATCACCCGTTCCATCGCCGATCAGGCGCGCACTATCCGTATTCCGGTGCACATGATCGAAACTATCAACAAGATGAACCGTATCTCCAGGCAGATCATGCAGGAAACGGGTTTGGAACCGGATGTTGCGACGCTGGCAATCAAGATGGAAATGCCGGAAGACAAGATTCACAAGATATTGAAAATAGCTAAAGAGCCTATTTCCATGGAAACGCCGGTCGGGGATGACGATGATTCCCATCTTGGCGATTTTATCGAAGACTCGAATACAGCAGTTCCGATTGATGCTGCAATTTATGAGAGCCTAAGAGGCGCAACTGCTGATATACTAGACAGCTTGACGCAACGTGAGGCAAAAGTGTTGCGTATGCGCTTCGGCATCGAAATGAATACCGATCACACGCTGGAAGAAGTGGGTAAACAGTTCGATGTGACTCGCGAACGCATACGTCAGATTGAAGCAAAAGCATTACGCAAACTGCGTCACCCTTCGCGATCCGAGCGGCTGAAAAGCTTCCTGGATAGCGAAAGTTAAAGTTAACGGGTCGTTAGCTCAGTTGGTTAGAGCAGAGGACTCATAATCCTTTGGTCCGCGGTTCAAGTCCGCGACGACCCACCAAATAAACAATGACTTATTACTTAAACCATAAGTCATTTTTATTTTTAATTTACTAATGTAGGTGTTGTGTAGGTTTTTGCGTGATATTAGACAGCTTAATAAAAAATATACAGGCAATTTCTCGACATAGCGATTTATTGACGGAGCAAATGCGCCGTATGAAACTAACACAATTAATCAAGCTCTAGTATGAATGGTGTCTCGTAAATTTAGCGTATAATAATCATATTGTTAGCTGAAACATTCGCATTTATCGAAACTTATACCGTATCACGACAGAATCACTGGATTAACAGGATTAACAGGATTAACAGGATTAACAGGATTAACAGGATTAACTGAAGCTTTAACATTAATCAGCGTCATCGGACACGGCCTAACGGTGCATCACCTTGGCGAATGATGGTATTCCGGTTCGAGTGCAGCCAGTCGATCACCAAACACAGGCAGGCATCCAGAATCGCCACAGGTTGACAGCTCCGCACTTTGGCGAATGCCCGTATGCCGGTTCGAGTGCAGCCAGTCGATCACCAAGCACAGGCAGGCATCCAGAATCGTCACAGGTTGACATCTTTGCACCTTGGCGAATGCCTGTATGCCGGAT